>DATFHE010000264.1:0-10519 GCA_035248745.1 Anaerolineales bacterium
TGAACACACCCTCGGTCACCAGGCTGATCAGGTGCGCGATAAAACTGCCCACGAGACCCGTGTGCCACTCGAGATAACTGCTCGGGTAGCCAGCCGCCGTCGGCGCGCCCGAGATGCCGACGCCCTCGGTCCCCGGGTGGAGCGCCACCGGCAAGCCATGCTCGGCAGCCGCGGCGTAGATGGGATGAAATACCCGCTGCCCGTAAGGGATGCGCGCGCCGCTCGGCATGAGCACCTGTACGACGCCCGGATAATCGCCGAGCCGGTGGATCTCTCGTGCTGCCAGCTCCGGGTCATTGGGTGTGACTGCCAGCGAGTAGCGAAAGCGCGGGTCTGCGGGCAGCCACTCCTCTACAAAGACGTCGTTGATCGCCGATGCCTGCGCCGCCGCGTAGTCCGGCTCGGGGGAAAGCCCGATACTCAGGATGTTTTCGGGGTTGAGAATCCCATATTCAACTTTGTAGACGTCGAAGAATTGACGCGCCAGATAGAGTGCACTGCCCTCGATGCGCTCTCCGTCCTCGGTGACAGCATCTGCGCGATGGACGCCATTAGGGTTCCAGTAACTCAGGTAGCCAGGACCCCGGTTGCCGCTCAGGTAGCGCCGTCGCCAGGGCTCCGGCAGGCGCTCTGCCACCCGTGCCGGGTCGGGCACGGGGTGGATATCTGCATCGATAATTGAAGTGATCTCCATCACAACTGTCCTTTAGCTGTTTTCCTTCTCCCAGCGCTGGATTGCATTTTGCAGGCAGGTGAGGCGCGTGGCATTTGGGTTTTGTGCCCGTTCATACTCGATCAGCCGCTCCACCACAGAGCGGTCGCCGCCCACTTTTCGAAGCAAGTCATCAAACAGGACCGCCTCTCGCATCGCACCCGTGAATAGCTCTTCGGCGATATGCGGCTCCCCGCGTATCCTCCGCCATACGGACTCAATCGCAAGCGAAAGCTTGTTTTTCGGGCGGACGCCTGGGCGTTGCTCTGGCTCGGTATCGACCGGGTCCAGCAGATAGGTGCCGCAGTTGGGACATTTCACCAGCCCACTGTAAATGTACGCGCCGCAGTTGCCGCATTCGGTTTCGTCGTCCTGGGGCGGGGGAGTGAGGCTGGTGGGCATGAGAGCTAACCGGTTTTCTCCCAGACGGAAAAGGATGGGGATGACGGAGAGAACTCCTGCTCCGTGACATTCCCTGCCAGGTCTCTTGCCTGGACTCGAATTCGTCCCTTGTTCGCTGGTTGATACTCCCACCACACACCCAGTACCAACGCCGCCTCGCCCTGCTCGAGGCGCTGCCCATCTTCGTCCAGGATTGTGACCATCACTCCTGCCACCAGCGTATCGTCGTGCGCGCCCACCCGCACCTTTCCATCCAGCCACTCGATGCGGTCGATGACGGGCGGCCTGCGCCAGTCCCGAAAGGCAATGTTATAGGCATTTTTAGAAGTCCCTGCCGCCTTCTGCGCATAAATGGGATGTTCCCTGGACGCTACCTTCGCGTAGGCAGCAGCCTGCTGCGTACGGCGCTGATTGTCGAGCTGTGCCTGACTGAACTGTCGGTTGCCGAAGTCGGGCTTCTGGCTGATAATCGTCCTGCCATCTTTGGTCACGCGGGCGTAGTGATCGGGTCCCAGTGAGCCGCTCACGCCTGATAAGATTATGTTCTTCTTGACCTTCGCCATCCGTTTATTTCTCCTTTTCCATTGTATCTGACAATTTACCGACAGTCTGGGTATACCCTGGCTATATCGCGGTTATATCCCGCTCATATCTCAGCTTCGCTGATGGTTGCCTGACGCTTCGATTGTACTTGCCCGTCTCGCGGCGGGACCTTGAGATCGGCTTACAGTTCGCACGCTCCTCATTCGATGCCTGGTGCGTATACACAGCAAGAAGAGATCATTTGGTCTCCGCTTGCTGTTCGTCCTATTCTGTGCTTTTGTGGAACTGGAAAGGGGGTGCGATGAATGGAGTGTATCAACTGCAGGTAGAGGTCAGGTGCTCTGATTCCGTGAACGCATCACCGAGTACATGGTCATGCCCAGGAAGAGCAGGATGGCGAGTTCATTGAGAAAGCCACCCCAGCGGCGAACCTGCAGCTGCATTGTCAGATCGCCAGAGAGGCGGATGAGGAGCGAGAGGTGCAGAAGGATCAGCTGTGCGTAAAAGGCAGGATGATACCGGATTGGCACGCTGAGGATGGCAGGGAAGATGATCGGCGCGTGTCCGAAGATCATCGAGATGACGAAGCCCACGAACACTGCGTGCAGTCCCGCGTCATAATAGGGACCGACGTAGAGAGCGCCGAGGTACAACTGCAGCGCGCCACCGATGCCAAGCCAGATGAATCCGCTGAACAGGCAGAAGGCGATATACCGCGTGAGCGCATTCGGGTGATGGATGTTGCGCCGGGCGAGGTCGTTTCGCAGGAACCAGAAGGAGAGCAGCAAGAGAGAAAGACCGTTCAGGCGCGTCCCCCAGTTCAACTGGAAGAGACTGAGAAGCGCCCCTGCAGATAGCGTCGCAGCCAGGAAGCCAAAGAGGCGCAGCTGCCGTGTGGAAGGACGCAGGACACGGTTTAGCTCGAGCCGTTCGCCTCCGATCGTCAGCACCAGGAAGGCAACCCACAGATTGACCATCTGAAAGATGGGTAGCCCGAGCAGCCACAGGACGTTGCCCGCCAGCCATGCCAGCACGCCAGCGAACATGGTGACCGTGTGCAGATGCGGTTCGCAGCGCACCATCACACCCAGGATGAGCAGTGCCCCAAAGCTGGCAAGCGTCAACAGCATGCCGCCTACGAGAGGCAGGAAGAGCAGGGTGACCCAACCCAGACCCGCCGCGGCTGGCACCGCGAACATCCATCTCTGGCGGATGGCGACCGCCCGTTCGAGCGGTATGAGCACACCGAGAAAGCCGGAGACCATTAACGGTCCGTGCGCCATCGAAAGGTTGGGGAAGGATGGCAGCTGCCAGCCCATGCGCACCAGCCCTGCCCATAAGGCAAAGAGCAGGGCAAGGATGGCAAGCGCAACGAAGGGAATGAAGCGTATTTGCATTCTCACAGATGATGATTATAAGTGCTGATGCCGGATCCCTCGTTGCGCTGGGTCAACTAAACCGTTTGGCTGCGTGTAACAAAAGCGGAGACCATCTGGTCCCCGCTACTTACAGATATGGTGGCAGTGCAATCGCATCCCCCTTGGGAACTGCCGGCGGAACGAGAGGCGCTGGACGAGCATAAAGATTGCGACCTGTCCCTAACAACCATTATTCAAGATGGCTGACTGTACGGGCAAACCCATCAGTTCCCTCTATAGGATCTTGAAACTGGATAGGGATCGCTCCTGTAGTGCCGGGGAGATCGCCGCCCATTCTGCTGTGGCGGGGCTGCCTTCGGTCAGGTCGGAGGAGCTGTAGCCCGTGGCATCCAGCAGCTCTGAGTAAATGATCATCAACTCGTTCCGCAAGTCAGCATCCAGCCAGACCATGCGGTGAGACATGATATCTCCAGCCAGCCGGTAGCCCTTCTCCCGGAGAAAATCAACTGTATGCGCCGAGTCAGAGTCAGGACGAGCTTCGTAAACCTCTTCTACATTCATGGGATAGGTATTGTGCAGAAAGGCAAACCCGTTGAGGGAGAGAGTCTCCATGCCCGTGTAATTATAGGTTTTGTTGTTATTCTCCAGATAGCCCTCGAACTGGAACCATAACCGCCGCACGAGGCGCCTCTCTGCGTCCGCGACGACGAAGTGGTGCTGTTCGGCGCGGGCAATCTCATACAGGATAAAGCTCGTGCTGCCCACATACCTGAATGTGGGGTCGATCTGGATGGCGATGGCTGGTAATTTCTCAGAGCGAAGGATGGTATCTGAGCCTGTACGTTGGATGAATGCCATGATGGATTTGCTCCCTTAACCTGGACCTGCCTGCTTCTGGGTCACTTGACGGGTTCTGCTACGAAAACGGGGATGAGGCGATCCGTTTTCTTCTGGTACTCCTGATAGTTGGGAAATGCCTGGACCGCAATCTTCCAGAGTCGTTCCCGCTCGCCGGGCTCTACGACTTCCCGAACCCGCATGGGGTAGACTTCTGTCTTGTCACGAATTTCGACGTTCGGATCGGCTTTCAAATTGTAATACCACTCGGGATGCCGGGGCGCGCCGCCCTGCGAGGCAACGAGGATATAGTTGTTTCCATCGACGACTCTCATGAGCGGGGTCTTGCGGATTGCCCCGGTCTTTCGCCCCCGATTGATCACAAGGATAACGGGCAGGTCTGTATCCATCCACTTATAACCAGCGGTGCCTCCGCTGCCTTCATAGAGTTCCACTTGCTCTGCCACCCATTGCCGGGGGCTCGGTTTGTATTCGCTCATACGCACCCTCCTTTCCTACTTGATTAACTTATCAGCAGGAAAAGTGTTCTGCCTGTGATGATCACAGAGTCTTCTCATACCGCCACACTTCAAGGGGAAACATACCTTCAGGGATTTCCAGGTGAATGACTACATTTCCAGTGCGAAACCAGCCATGTTTCTCGTAGAACCTCGCTGCTCGCTCGTTGCCAATAGCGCACGCCAGCCATGCCGTTTTCACACCCTGGTCGCGAATTCGTGCCTCGCCATCTGCCAGCAGCCTGGCTGCCACACCAGTTCCTCGCGCCTTCGCCGTCACGTAGAGCTGATTGAGCTCATCATCCTGGATGATGCACAATCCTACGGGTTCACCGATCGGTCCCGCGACGCGCACATCTGGCAAGGCTGCCTGGAGCCTTTGGCGGAAGCTGTCTAGCGTCCGATGCTGCGCCAACTCGGCTGGCAGGATCTGTGCGTGTGCATCCTGCCAGCCCTCGTACCAGAGTGCTGCCAGGGCATCGATCTCCGATTTATCTGCAGCTCTTATATCGATATCATTAATATTCTCGTATGGCACTTCACAATACCGTTCTATCAAGCCTTAATCGCCAGGGCACTCAACTGCTCATAATACGGCTTACACTCCTCCAGCAACGGCTTCAACGCCTCGGGGAATGGACCAGACTTTTGACTGTATTTTCCAAAGCCCGTAGAGCGATGCACAGATGTGTACCAATACTTTGCCCAGCAGCCATCTTCCGGGCGAGCGCCTGGTTTCCAACCGAGCATCGCCTGCTGAAACGGGATGCCGATCCGTTCGCATAACTCGCGCAGTACCTTTTTCGGGTCCAGCAGAAGTTGCTGCGAGTCTACTACCGGCGGGTTCTGCCCGATGGATTGTAAGTGATGCAGCAATTCGATATGGAGTTTATAGCCAACATCCTGCAAAGACGGCTTTTCCACCTGAGCTGCGTAGCTCGGCAGCATGTCCACCGGGTCGCGCGTCAGCAGGACATTGACCGTCTCGGCGAGGAAGCCTCGATCGAGGTGGACCAAGTGATGCGTCATGTGCTTGAAGAACGCCACAGGCTTGGGGTGGTCCCCCAGAATCAGGTCGCGCACCACCGTTTCCCCGTCGTTCTCCATCGTGGCGATCACTTCTTCGGCGCCGGGGTGATAGGCGCGGGCGGGGGTCTTCGACAGGTAATGCGCGTACAGCGGCTCGTCATAGACCACCGTATCGTCACGCTGGGCGAACGAATACATCAGCGCCGTGGAAATATTGCGCGGACCGCTCCATAAACAGATGCGGACGATGTCGTTCGACATGCCTACATGGCTTCCTTCGCCTGCCGGACGGCACGTTGCACTTCCGCCTGATACAACGCTGTGAGTTTTTCTGTCATCACCCCCGGCTGACCATCCCCGATGAGGCGCCCATCCACTTTGACGACAGGGGTCAGACCGCCAAATGTGCCGGTCACAAACGCCTCGTCCGCACCATAGACGTCGAACAGGGAGAAATTCTTCTGGTAGCAGGGAATGTTGTTTTCCCCGGCGACCTGGATAACCTTGCCGCGCGTAATCCCATTCATGCAGTACTGACCGGTGGATGTCCACACTTCGCCGTTCTTCACGATGAAGAAGTTCGTGGCGTTACAGGTAGAGACGAATCCGTGGATATCAAGCATCAGCGCCTCGTCTGCTCCGGCTTCGAGCGCCTGCACCAATGCCATCACTTCATGCAGCTTGCTGTGACAGTTCAGACGCGGGTCGAGGTAATCTGGCGATCCGCGGCGGATGGTGCTGGTGAACAACGTCACACCGCGGTTGCGTGAATCCGGGCTTGCCAGCTTGTATTCCGGGATGATCACGAGATTGGGTCCGGTCAACACCAGGCGCGGATCCTGGGAAGGAGTTTTCTTCGTCCCGCGCGTGACCATAAAGCGGACGTGCACGCCATCATGCATGTCGTTGGCGTGGAGCGTGTACCAGATCTTCTCGGTCAGCTCCTGGCGGGACATTTTTAAGTCCATACCTACGGTGGCGGCTGCCTGCCAGAGCCGGTTCAAATGCTCATCGAGAAAGACCAGCACATCCTCGTGCAGGCGAAGCGCTTCCCAGATCCCATCTCCTACCAGATACCCACTGTCGAACACGGAGATCTTTGCCTCGTTGCGCGGGAAGAGCTCTCCGTTGACGTAGATCAGAATCTTTTCGTTGCGATCATCCTGTACGGCGTTATGCGTTCCATGAACTGCCATGTGCGGCTCCTGTAGAAATGGATTGTAAAATGTTTGCGCTCAGATCCTTGTAAACCCGGGCGGTGTTGCCGGGGCGCGCCGCCCTGCGAGGCAACGGCTCACGTTACCCGTCGCGCACGCCGCGTAGCGGCAGCCCTGACGAGGGCTGGTGGGCGGGATGAGAGAACGTCCCTTTGCCGGAACCAGCCTCAAGCCACGCAAACTGTCTGAAAATGCGCACGCTGTCCCTACGGGCAGCAGTCCCACCACGACAGTCCTGGTGCCCACCCAGGGGTTGGGTGCACATTTATCCCGGTGATCGTGCGGGACGCTGTGTTGGGCGGCGTTATGGTTAGCAGAATTGCGGATCGCGAAATACCTCAATTGAGTTCATGGTAAAACCCATCGAAACGTTGTCCTTCTATTTGACAGACTTGCTGTAAGGAATACGGATAGAATTTTACATTGGTGTGGTCAGGGAACGTAATGAAGTATGGCTGAAAATATTCTGTTTGATACTGCTGTCCGGTAAGATGATGAGCATGCAACTTCGCGAAGTCTTCCAAAGTTTCCCCGATCACAATGGCGACATGTTCCAATCCCATCTTATAGATGCTCTGATGGACAGGTGGAATCAGTTCAATCAGCGAAGTCGTTGCGTTTCGAGATAATTGTAATGGCTCTTGTAGAAGAAGTTTGGAAATGGGTCTGCCGTTCCAGCTATTTTCGACATTCGCTGAACATAACAGTTCGAGTTTCTGTCGTACAACGAGATATTCAGCTAGCGTCTCTGTACGAAAAGCCAAATGACTGACTTCCAAGCCCTCGATATCAATGCCAAGTTTTTGAAGTCGTCCAGCCTGTAAAGTAAAGAATTCAGTGTAATCGCCGAGTATTTCGATCGCTTTCTGATTCATGGATATCCTTTCATCTCTAGCAATTCAGCCGCCCAACGGTGAGCGTTACCCGTCGCGCACGCCGCGTAGCGGCAGCCCTGAGGAGGGCTGGTGGGTGGGATTGGGCACCATCCTGGTGCTTTTCCGGGACGAGACAACGCTATTTTGACGGCACCAGCCTCAAGCCACGCAACTGCCCGAGACGCGCCGCCTCCCGCCACGACAGTCCTGGTGCTCTCCCAGGGGTCGGGTGCACGCATTGTTCGCCTGCGTTTTGCTTTTGCCTCGCGACCGATTTCAATTATCATACCCTTCAGGATTTTCTTTGCCAGCAAGGATAGCCCTGAAATCGGTGAGTGACTCGGCAAACGAAGCAGGGTAGAACTTATCAAAACTCTGTTCACGGGGAAGAGTAATATTGAGACAGTGCATTGCCATTCGCACCTGCATACGCCTTTCAAAAGTGGTGTCGTTTCTGTAACCTGCTTTTACCAGAAACCTTTTCCACAGTCTGGGCGGATAATACCACCACAGGGTTGCACCAATATCAACTGCCGGGTCATCCAGTGCCATAGACTCTAAATCCAGCAGGTAAAGTTGTCCATCCGTCGAGACGAGCCAATTTGCATTGCAAATATCGTTATGAGATGCTACCAATCCTGCTCCTCGAAAATCCATAACCTGTTGTCGGAGATAATCAAGACTCTCATCGACGAAATCAGCAACGTCTGGAACCAGCGATCTTTGACGTTCCCATTTTTGTTGGATGTAAACAAGCGCCTCCAATCCTGCAAGGCTATAAAGGTCAGATGAGACGTTCGGAAGAATCTGCTGTACTTCGGCTGCATGATGCAGCCGGTTGATGGTTAAGGCAAATTGTTCAAGATAAGTACGATAGTCGTTCCGCGTGGGTCTTTTGCCAGCAATGTAAGGTTGAACGATTATGGATGTGCCATCTCCTAAAAACCCTGCCGCTAACACTTGTGGCGTTAAGCCAAGGGAAGACACTACCTGATACTTTGTTGCCTGCACGCCTAACTTTATAAAATAGGCGTGCTCGTTACATCGCGCAAAATAAGTTTCATTTCCACTCCCATGCGGCAATGTTAACTCCCAAGATTGGTTGGAGAAATGCTGTTGAAGGAAAACCTGCACATCTTGCTGATGTTGCTGTCTGTTTTGCATGACAATCTACAACGAAATTTCACCTTGATTTGGTTCGATTTGTACTCCCACTTAATTTCGACGAACATCATTCAGGGCTTCGAATTGACTTATTAGCATGTTTTCGAGACCGTTCTGATACGTTAGGTTGTGTGCTTTTGCCAAGCCGGGGGCTAGGTCCCGGTAAAAGTCGCAAATCATATGACCAGCCTGTAACATGGGTTCATACTCCATCACACAATAGGCGGTCTTCAACGAGGATAGTTGTTCGATGGGCATGGCTTGCTCGATCTTGAAATAAGGCTCTTCTCCCCCATAGGCATCCGAGAAGTCATACTGCAAGCGCGCCAGATTGATACAGATCTGACGTAGCACCTCGAGCTGACCATATGCAAACCAGAGTTGTTGGCGTGCCATTGCCTTAATGAAATGAGATAATTCATGCCAGAACCAGTCGAGTTGTCTACGCAAAATCTCGATTTGTTCCCCCTCGTCTGCCACGTGGATCGGGAACACTGCCCCAGCCAAAATTCCTTTTTTATCGAGGAGTATTTTGTAAGCTCCTCCGTGGATATCATGAAAGTTGTTTTCCCGACCAAACCAGATTTCGCAGTCCGCGCCGTTGGAAAAAATAACGAAGTGTCCATGAGGCTTGCCAAAGTCTTCCAGAAATAATGGCTCACCCAGCAAGCGAATAAAGTTTTCACGTTCAAGCAGAAATGTCTCGTACGCCTGCTCTGTAGTGATGAAGAATAGGTCCAGGTCTGAGTATTTGTCAGCTTTGTCTTCTGCGTAAGAGCCACCCAAAAAAGCGGCGACAATCCGCTCATCTGCCTGACAAGCCGCCATAAATCGATTCACAACATCTTGATAATGATCTGGTAGTTGCATATTCTGTATATCCTTATCTACAATCATTGTAAACCAGCCACCTAACGGCTTGCGCTACCCGCTGGTGAGGGGGATTGGGCACCATCCTGGTGCTCTTCCGGGACGAGGGGACGCCACATTGACGGAACCAATTTGAAGCCAGAAGACTGCCTGAAAACGCGGCGCATACCCCAGGCTGGGTGCACGCTGTGTTGGGCGCACTCACGGAGCGTAAGACCCGATAGCAACTAACAACTGGTTTGCCCAAACTGTTGAAACGGCAACTCTGTCAATTGTTTATCTTCTTGGCTTAAGTGTCTTGCTCTGTTTAAGTCTGCCAGACTTGTCGTAAACTTTCCACTCACCAACTTTTTTGCCATCTACATATGTTCCTTCATCCCAAAGTTGACCATTGTCGAAATACCGCTTCCAAGGACCAACTTGTTTGCCATTCTCCAAAGAGCCCGCTTGAAGAAGTTGTCCGTTCTCGCGCCACCATTCCCAATATCCATTCAATTCATTGTCCTTGTATTCCCCCACGGCTTTGACAACACCATTCCGATAATAGAATTTCCATTTTCCATTTCGTTTTCCATTTTTGTAGGGTCCTTCCCCAGAAAGTTTTCCATCAGCGAATAATTCTTGTTGTAAACCATCGGCTTGCTCTGTGTTTTGCTGTTTCATACCTTCTCCGATTATTTTGTTTTATATTCAATTCAACTTGTACGGGTGCGCCCAACGGCTCGCGTTACCCGTTGCGCAGCACCCTGATGAGGGCTGGTGGGTGGGGCAAGATAACGCCATTTTGGCGGAACCAAGTTGAAGCCACGCAAACTGCCTGACTGCCCGTAGGGCGTGCGCACGCTGTCCCTACGGGCAGCAGTCCCACCACGACAGTCCTTGTGCTCTCCCAGGGGTTGGGTACATACTTATCCCGGTGATTGTGTGGGACGCTGTGTTAGGCGTTTTTAAGTTGTATAAGACTCCCTACGCT
>DATFHE010000265.1:0-5294 GCA_035248745.1 Anaerolineales bacterium
CGACTGTAACGGTGAGTCAGCCTCAAAACATCACGGTCGAAAATGCGATTGCAGAGTCAAAGAGCGGTGACCCAAATAATGTTGTGATGGCAGGCGCTCACCTTGACTCCGTGCAAAGAGGACCCGGTATCAACGATAATGGCTCGGGGTCCGCTGCATTGCTGGAAGTCGCTGAGCAAATGGCAAAAGTCAAACCGAAGAACAAGGTGCGCTTTGCGTGGTGGGGCGCGGAAGAGGCTAATCTTGTCGGTTCCACAGCCTATGTGAACAGTCTCAGCCAGGCTGAACAGGACAAGATTGCCCTCTACCTGAATTTTGACATGGTGGGTTCGCCGAACTACGTCTTCTTTATTTACGATGGAGATGACTCGGATGCTGTGGGCGCGCCCGCGGGTCCCGCAGGGTCAGCAGCGATTGAAAAGACCTTCGAGCGATTCTTTACAAGCGTGGGTGAACCGTTCAAAGGCACAGACTTCTCAGGGCGTTCTGACTATGGTCCGTTCATTGCTGTAGGCATCCCGTCCGGTGGTTTGTTCACCGGTGCCGAGGGGATCAAAACAGCCGCAGAAGCTGCCACCTGGGGGGGCACGGCGGGTGAGCAATATGATCCGTGCTACCATCTGGCTTGCGATACGTTTAACAACGTCAACCTGCATGCCCTGGATGTCAACTCGGATGCCATTGCTTATGCTGTATTGCAGTATGCGATGAGCACATCTGATGTGAACGGTAAACGAGGCAAAGGCAACTTCAAGATTCCTGCCTTTGCTGAGGAATTGCCTGCCAAATAGTCACCATGTATTGAACTTAGAAAAAGCCCGCGGTCAAAGCCAGAATTGACCGCGGGACTCTTTTAAGGTTCGGTGGTAGTGCCAGGGCTGGAAATGATAAAATAATGAATATGTTCCCCCTTCTGCAATGCGTAGAAATGAGCAGGGCTCTATGACCCAGACGTTTAGATCCCTGCTAACAGGGACAGTTCTGATCCTGGCGCTGGCTGCCTGTAACCTGCCTGGCGAGCAATTTCCACCGCCGAACGAAGTTCAGACGGCAGCAGCATTGACGTTGCAGGCAATTTTGACTCCTTCTCCGTTTTCCACTGTGTCCACTCCTGTGATCACAGTAACTTCTACGCCCCGCGTGACGCAACCTACCACAACGGCAGGCTCCCCCACCACTCCAAGCACCCCTAACGATTCGATACCGATCCTAACCGTGCAGGAATCAACGAACTGCCGTACAGGACCCGGTGAGGAATATGAAATTGTTGTCACCTATTTAGCAGGAAAGGAATTGGAAGTTGCCGGTCGGTACGATCCGGGGAACTTTTGGCTCGTAAAGTCGAGTGAAAGCCCCACAGGAACCTGCTGGCTGTGGGGAGGGTTTGTGGAAGTGAGAGGCAGTGTTGAGGCAGTCCCCAGCGTCACGCCGCCAGCAACGGCGACCGGTGCGCCGCCGCCTGCCCCTATCATTTTGGAATATAATTTTTTCTGCGATCCGAAGCTCAACTTTACCGTGACCTGGAGAGACACTGCCGCTGACGAGATCAGTTACCGCATCTTCCGGAACGGCCAGGCAATCATTGAGCTACCAGCCAACTCAACCACCTATACCGATCTATATGATGTGCCCGCTGCCCAGAGTGTCGAATATTATGTACAGGTGGTGTCAGCCGCTGGAACGGCAAACACCTCGATTATGAGGATGCGATGCGGAGCGTAACTGCAAAGTACAAGGTCCCGGAAATTTCCGGGACCTTGTACTTTAATTCAATTATGCTTCTTCCAACTGTTCCTTAATCTTCTTGGTCTGCTTGCCGCGATCATCAGTGTTGAGGATGCGCTTGCGGATGCGATAGGACTCGGGTGTGACCTCGAGCAGCTCATCGTCTGCCAGATATTCGATCGCCTCATCCAGCGACATCTGCCGCGGCGGCGTCAGACGGATTTCCATGTCACCGCGCGAGGAGCGCACGTTGGTGAGATGTTTCTTTTTGCAGACGTTGATCGGCATATCCTGTGAACGGGAGCACTCGCCGACCACCATCCCTTCATAGACGGAGACCCCGGGCCCATAGAACAGGCTTCCGCGTTCCTCAGCGTTCTTAAGAGCATATGCCGTTGTTTCGCCCGCCTCCCAGGCAACCAGTGAGCCGGTCACGCGCGTGGACATGGGTCCTGCCATTTCATCATAGCCGTGGAAGATCGTGTGCATGACACCCGCGCCGCGGGTCGATGTGAGGAACTGATAACGAAAGCCAAGCAGGCCGCGTGTGGGAGCGATATAGACCATGCGCGTCATCCCCTGACCAGCGTCCTGCATATCCAACATCTGGCCGCGCCGTGCCCCCAACATTTCCACCACCGCGCCGACGGTCTCGTTGCTGGTCTCGATGTGCACTTCCTCATACGGCTCCAGCAGAGCGCCGTCGTCCGCTTTATGAAAGATCACCTCCGGGCGAGATACCTGGAATTCGTAGCCTTCGCGCCGCATCGTCTCGATCAGAATACCAAGATGCAGTTCGCCGCGTCCGGAAACGAGAAAGTTTTCCGCCGATTCGGTTTCTTCGACGCGCAACGCCACGTTCGTGCGCAGTTCTTCGAAGAGTCGCTCACGCAAATTGCGGGACGTGCCCCACCTGCCCTCTTTACCTGCAAAGGGCGAGGTATTCACGCCAAACGTCATCCGGACGGTTGGTTCTTCCACTCTGATGGTTGGCAAGGCAATAGGGTTGGTCGGATCCGCGAGAGTCTCACCAATCGCGATTCCCTCCAGCCCTGCCAGTGAGACAATATCGCCTGCGCTGGCTTCTTCAATCTCGATTTTGTTCAAGCCCTGGAAGGTGTAAAGATATTTGGCGGACTCCGGAAGATTGCGGCCATCCCTTGTCATGCGAGCTAGGCGTTGACCTGCCTTGATCCTCCCGGCAAAGACGCGACCAATGGCCGTCACGCCGCGATAGTCATCATAACCAAGCATAGTGACCAGGAGCTGCAAAGGAGCATCAAAGTCGACTTTTGGCGCAGGGATGTGCTGGAGGATTACATCAAAGAGAGGCGCCAGGTCAGGGCTAAGATCCGGTGTGAGACCGGCACGGGCGGTCGTTGCCTGGGCATAGACAATCGGGAAATCTGCTTGTTCTTCAGAGGCGCCAAGCTCAATGAAAAGGTCAAACGTTTCGTTGAGGACGCGCGCGGGCTCTGCATCCTTGCGATCTACTTTATTGATCACCACGACCGCCTTGTGTCCCATCTGAAGCGCTTTCTTCAAGACGAACCGCGTTTGCGGCATGGGTCCTTCTGCCGCGTCAACGAGAAGCAGAACGCCATCTACCATATTCATGACACGTTCCACCTCGCCGCCAAAGTCCGCGTGCCCCGGGGTATCCACGATGTTGATCTTGACAGGCTTGTTGGTTTTGGGATCGACCAACGAGATGGCTGTATTCTTAGCGAGAATCGTAATCCCGCGCTCGCGTTCGAGATCATTAGAGTCCATCACACGTTCCGCGACTTGCTGGTTCTCGCGGAAGGTATGAGATTGGCGCAATAGACCATCCACGAGCGTGGTCTTGCCGTGGTCGACGTGCGCGATGATAGCGATATTTCTTAAGTCAGTTCGTTCAATTACCATTCATTCACCTGATTTCAAATGTCGTTGCGAGCGTTGTTTCCTGCAGGCCCACAGTGATGAGAAGTTTACACACAAAAACCCCCGACGGGGAGGCCGAGGGTTTTACTGGAAAAATAAATCGTTCGGCGTGCGAACCGTATTTTATCAGATTGTTTGCGATTTGAGCAGGCAGGAAAAGCTTATGATATAATCTCGCCATTATGCGATACGAACGATCTGAAAATATCTTCCTGTGCATCGGTGTTCGTGGATTCGATTCTGAGGGTTTCCTATTCACGCGCCTGCTGCCCGAAGATAAGTAAACGTTTCTTTTGCTTTCTCACGCCGTGGCGCCATGCGCTACGGCGTTTTTGTTTAAGTTGTTCTATTGGAGTACCCATGATCTCAATCACTGTTTCAAATGCGACATTAATCCTTGGCGCGCACGCCATCTTCCGCGACCTGAGCTGGGAAGTTCAGCATGAGCAGAAGATTGGTCTGATTGGTCCGAACGGTGCCGGGAAATCTTCCCTCCTCAAGTTGATCATTGGCGAACACTCCCCCGAAAAAGGCGGAGCTGTTATCAAAGCCAAAGGTGTGACCGTTGGCTATCTGCCCCAGCACCCGGAATTCGACCCGGACAGGACAGCGATCGATCTGGCGCTGGAAGGCGCGCCACGGATCGCGGAAATCGAAATGGAGTTACAGCGGGTTGAAGAGAAACTAGGCATGCCCGAGGTGTACAACAATGCCAAATTGCTGGAACGCGCCCTCGACACCCAGCATACACTGCTCGAGGAATATGAATCCCTCGGCGGGATGAATTACACCTCGCGCGTGCGCGAGGTTTTGCGCGGGTTAGGACTGCCCGAAACCGATTTCGAGAAGCCCATCCGCGCCTTAAGCGGCGGACAGAAGAAACTGATCGGTCTGGCGCGGCTGCTCTTGGGACGTCCTTCTGTGCTATTACTGGACGAGCCGGATAACCACCTCGATATGCCCGGCAAGGCGTATTTAGAGAAACTGATCAACGAATACCCCGGCGCGGTTGTCATCATTTCTCATGACCGTTACATTCTCGACGCGGTTGCCACACACATCGCTGAAATCGAAGACGGCAAAATCACAACATTTGTCGGGAACTATACAGAATATATTGTCGACAAAGAAGAACGCCTGGCGCGGCAAGATGAGCTCTATCACGTCCAGCAGCGCGAGATCGGCCGGCTGGAAATGGCAATCAAACGGTACGCCATGTGGGGCAAAGTGTATGATAACGAGAAGTTTGCCAAAAAAGCTAAAACTATGCAAAAGCGGCTCGACAAGATGGACAAGATTGATAAACCTGTGCTCGAGCGCCGCAAGATGGACTTTGCGATCAACGGCTGGCGCGGGTCGAACCAGGTGTTGGAGCTGGTGAACGTGAGCAAGTGTTTTCCCACCTCCCCCTCGGTGCAGGATCGAGTCATTCTTGATGACATCCACTTTCTCATCCGGCATGGCGAGCGCGTGGGGCTGATCGGCGCGAACGGCGCGGGGAAATCCGTGTTGCTGCGGTTGATCCTGGGAAAGGAACAACCTACGTATGGAGAAATCAAGATCGGACCAAGTGTGAAAGTCGGCTACTATGCGCAAGAGCATGATACTCTGGATTTCAACCAGACGCTGATCGATGCTGTCCG
>DATFHE010000266.1:0-2843 GCA_035248745.1 Anaerolineales bacterium
TAGATCCACGCACCATACCCTGCCTCACCGCCGACATACAGCACAAAGCACAAGACCATAATCAGCACGGGGAGGATGGGGAAGGGAGCACTTACATGGTGAGCAGGAACTGCACGGGATGCTGGACTCGGTAAAGTCCAGATCCATATCGCAAGTGGGAATGAGAGAATGGCGAAAAGCCAGTATACCCAGTAAATATCGCCGGTGGCTGAGAGCACCTGCGCGACAATGAGCGGTGCGATGAAAGCTCCCACGCCGAAAAAGGCGTGTAATCCATTCATGAACGGTCCGACCGATTCATTGTGAACCCAGAGCAACAACGTATTACATCCCACGTCCAGCGCACCTTTGAAGAGGCCTGAAAGCAGAGCAACGCTGAAAAGCGTCCAGCGGGAGGATGCCAGTGGTACAAGGGCAATCGTGATCCCAACGAAGATGAGCACGCCAGCCATGAACCGGTGCCCCGGAACACGGTCATAGAGTCGCCCGCCGATATACGAGCCAAGCAGATAGCCCAGAGAGCCAAACAGGAAAAGCGAGCTGATCTGGTCCAGCGCGCTGGAGGTATGTTCGGCAAGCTTCAGGAGAGTGGGTCCCTCGGCGGCAATCATGAGTCCCAGGAGGATGAACGCCAGATAGTAGGCAGTGGTGGATGCATATTTTTGATTCATGAGATCCAATATTCTATTTCAAATCTTTTTTCATGTTGATATCTGTCACCTTAAACCCCATCTTCTTATACAGTTCCTGGGCAGTGATGTTGTCCCCGAAGACATGCAAGCCCACGGATGTCACGTTCATAGACTTAAGTTTCTCGTCCATTGCCAGCAGTGCTTGTTTACCAAACCCCTTGCCACGAAATTGTTCATCAATGAGGAAATCGAAAATGAATGCCTTTTGATCTTTTACCTGCACCCACAGGATACCGATTTTGTTACCTTCCTCCTCAACAAGGGACCAGAGATACTGGTCCTGGGAGTGGATTCCATCGGGAAGGTACTGCTCAAACTCTTTTCGTGATCGTTCGAGGGCACCTTCGGCAGGCCAATTGCCATTACGGACATGGTCCTCGGCATACTCGCGGACTCCGCGTTCGAGGAACCGTTCAAAATCTTCTTGTTGAAGTGGTTCAAGTTTGACCATGGATTGTCTTGTTGCAAAATTGTATCAAATAAAGACGGGGAAGATTTCCTTTGCTTGGAAGATCACGCTACAAGCCCACTCTTTGCGAGTTTGAATATACATTAAAGCGATCTCTCCGCGCATAGCCAATTAGCGTAATCCCATATCGTTCTGCCATTTCAATGGAAAGTGAACTGGGTGATGTACGCGAGATCAGAATAGGCGCTTTCAAGCGCGCCGCTTTTTGCAGCATCTCGGAGCTGATCCGACCGGTGGTGATCAAAATCCTCTTCTCCAGCCAGACGTTCCCCATCAGGCACAGTCCAGCGATCTTGTCGAGCGTGTTATGGCGGCCGATATCTTCTGCGACAAGGACGATCTCATTCCCATCGCTTAATGCGGAGGTATGGACTCCGCCGGTCTCGCGGTAGAGCTGCTGATTTTGAAATAATGACTCCACCAGATGTCCGATCGCTTCTGGCGGGATCTTCGGCTGGTCGCCGTCAAATGAGACATCGACGCGCGCCAGCGCGTCCACCGCGGTCACGCCGCCCGTACAACCGGACGTCCGCCGCCAGGATTGAGGCTGCTCCACGCTGTGGCTCAGCCAGACATCCACGTTATCTCCGTGTTCGCAGACGCGCACGTCCTCTACTTCCTCCATCGCCTCGATCATGCCTTCGTTATAGAGAAACCCCACCGACATGGCTTCCAGGTTGACAGGCGTGCACATGAACGTCAGCCAGACTTTGCCATTGACCGTTAGCGAAACAGGAGTTTCGACGATCGTCTCGGCGTCGAATGGCTTCCAGTTCTTGAATTCGTATCTCTCGTAATGGATTGCTTTTTGGGGGGTAATCATACTGACTCCAACCGTAATAACTTCCTGTTGTCTGTCATCGTGAGCGAACTGCACAGCACGGAGAGCAGCAATCTCATTACACCTTTGTAGATTGCTTCATCGGGCAAAACTCTCCTCGCAATGACACGCGGTTATATCTTATCCCAATTTTCGGGCAGCGTGGGCGGAGTCCAGGCGAGGTCAGGCATCCAATCCAGCCACGAGCCGTCGAAGGGGTAGCGGCGTTTCCCAAGCCTTGCAAGGACTTCAGGGATTGCTATCTTAATTTCCTGCGCCCATTCAGGGAGCATCGCGCCTGCTTCGATTGCCTGTCGATAATCGTCCTCATCTTTCCAGCGAAAACGCAGGTCAGGATCAACCTCGATATCGAGATCCAGGTCCAGGCTGTCGATACCACAGTGACTTTTCTTGAAAGGAAGCTGAAAATTGACATAGTAGCCAAGGAACTCATGCGACGTATGATTCCAGAAAAGCATGATGGAATCATACGTCTCGGGTTCTGTAATGGTCAGTACCCGGTTGGTACGCCAGAGAAATTCTTTTAGCACCCAGTCTTCCTCCTTAAAATTCCAGCGGCGCTTATTCGCCTTCACTCCAGGGGTATAGTGTTGCTCCACCATACATATCGCCTGAGGAAGAATTGCTCCTACAATTTCCCGGGGCGTTTCTCTTATAACGTAGGTTGGCACAGCATGCCAAATGTGGTTTCGATACATGCCCCTCCATACAAAAATATCACCCGTGTTCCAATGCTTGGTCATAGATTCACCATAAGGAAACTTATTCTCCACGGGTCAAACAACTCGGTATAGCCGTCCACGCTGGGTTTGACTCAGACATGAAATCCTCGTCCGCTTTA
>DATFHE010000267.1:0-4058 GCA_035248745.1 Anaerolineales bacterium
ATTAAAACCTTCCACCTGTACGGTGTCCCCGGGAGACGCACAGGCAGGCGTCACCACGATAGAGGGACCTTCCGAACCAGCCTCGGAACTTGGCTCGACTCCGCCCGCGGGGCAGGGCACGTGGACCGGCGCGTTGATCACTTCCACTTCCTGCTCGTATTCAAAGATCTCGGGTCTGGCTAACGCCCTCATCACGCGAACCAGGCTTTCCTGGCGTCTTTCACTCCTCAGGTCTTCCAGGTCTACCTGGGTGATCTCGAACCCGTAGGCGTATACAAGCAGACCTGCAAGAATCGCCAGCCCCAGCTGCAGGGATTTCCAGGCAGAACCTCTTCTTCTGTTGTTATTATTCATGTCAGCTCTACCCTACGCGCTCTGCGTCGCGGCCATAGATGTCTTTGAATTTCTGGTCATCGATCTCTTTAGGGAATCCCTCAAAGACCAATTGCCCCCCATTGAGTGCAACGACTCGATCTGCATAACGGTGGACAAGATCCAGAAAGTGAAGGCTGCATAACACGGTTGTGCCATCCTTTTTGTTGATGTCTTCCAGGTGTTTCATGATGCTGTGGGCAAGGACCGGGTCGAGGCTGGCAACCGGCTCGTCGGCAAGGATCATCTCCGGGTCCTGCATAAGGGCGCGGGCGATGCCCACGCGCTGCTGCTGCCCGCCGCTCAGCTCGTCTGCACGGTGATTGGCTTTATCTGCAATGCCCACACGCTCGAGCTGCTGAATTGCCTTTTGGATGTCCTCTTTCGGGAAACGGTTTAACAGGCTCCAGGCAGGGCTTACATACCCCAGCCTGCCTGCCAGTACATTCGTCAGGACTCTGGAGCGATGGACCAGATTGAAATGCTGGAACACCATGCCAATCTTACGGCGGATGCGGCGCATTTCCTCGGGAGAGGCTTTGGTAATATCTTCGCCATTCCACAGGATTTGGCCGTCGGTTGGTTCGATCAGCCGGTTGATGCAGCGGAGTAATGTGGACTTCCCCGAACCGCTTAGCCCAATTACGGCAAGGAATTGGCCATCCGGAACATCGAAGCTGACGTTGCTCAGTGCTTTGACACCACCATCATAAATCTTGGTCAGGTTTTTGATTTGCAGCATACCGTAATGTCCTGAAAATGAATTTGGTATCGCATTGTGCCTTATTATAATAAATACTCTACCCCCCAAAAGATGTAAACATTTCGTGAAAAAGCAATAATTACAAAATTGGGGCAGGGTCTGATCCCTGCCCCAATCTTCTTACAGTGAAAGGCAAATCTTATTCAGGAAGTTTGAAGCCAGTGGCTTCGACCATGGCACGGACGACATCATATTCTGCGTCGGTGGCAGGAGCGATACCAGACCAGCCGTAGAAGTCGGAGCTACCAATGGATTCGTCCCAGGCATCGGTCTCGGCGAAGGCAAGCAGGGCTTCTTCGATCTGCGTGCGAAGCTCAGCCGGGAATTCGGGACCGAAAGACAGGGTGTCATTCGGGATCGCGTTCGAGACAGCCAGGATGCGGACCTTCTGCATCACATCCGGGGCTTCCGTACGGACATTAGCTCGGGCGTCGAGCACGCGGTAACCGTCACACAAAAGCTGTTCACCATCATCACTCGGGCCGCAATTCGGAATGGACTCTTCAGGAACCTCATACTGCGAAAGTTCCGTGATATCGCCATTCTGATATTGATCATAGGTGAAGACCGGATCCCCATCCGGGTTGAGCGGCACGCTGTAGAAAACAGTGCCGAAGTCAACTTCGCCGTTGTAGACAGCCGTCACGGTCTGGTTATGTCCGCCGGTTTGGACCTGGTCGCCGGGCGTGACTCCTGCTGCAGCAAGCTCCACCGCGGGTACCATATAGCCTGAGGTCGAGCCCTGATCGCCGTAGCCCCAGGTAGCGCCTTCAAGATCTTCCAGGGTTTGAAATTCACTGTCGCGGGCGACAATGTATTCTGCCCAGTAGACCGGGTACCCAAAGCGGATCGCCTTAAAGGCAACATCCACGCCGCACAACTGGCTGGCAACGGCATAGCCCAGGCCGGGGATAAACGCCATCGTGTCTGACGGGGAAGCACACATCTCTTCAACCGTAGCAGCATAGGATGTGGGAACCACCACTTCGAAGGTCAAGCCTGTGGCTTCGTTCAGTGCCTGTGCCATCACCTCACCACCACTGACGATCAAATTGGCATCGACGGACGGAACAAACAGCACTTTGATAGGATGCTCCGCGGTTCCGATGTCAGTCGTTGGCGCTTCCGTAGCGGCTTCTGTGGGTGCCTCGGTTGCAGGCATTTCGGTGGGAGCTTCAGTCGCAGGCATTTCGGTCGGCTCCTCAGTTGCCGGCGGCAGAGTGGGTGCTGCAGTGACGGGCGCGCAGGCAGAAACGACCAGCACGAGAATCGCCATCACAGCAAGAAACAGATGCAGTGACTTCTTCATATTCTTCTCCTCTTACAATAGTTTGGATTTGGGAAATTTCCCTAGCTGCCTGATAATACAATGTATTGAATATAAACACAAGTGACTCTCGATTAGAAGAATACCCTACTTTCACATTATTTAATCAGTGCTGCGAGATCCAGTCCCGAAGCAGTCACGTAAGTATGGAATTCTTCATAGTATCCGTCATTAACAGCTTCCAATTCCTCGATCTCAAACGCCGTTTGAAAGGCAGCTTTCCCGGCTTCCGTTTGCATGATGGCAGGGACGAAGCTTGCAAACAACTCGCGCATTCCCGGCGGCATCTTCGTAGAAAACGCCAGCACTTCATACGGAATGATCGGAGGGATTTGCCAGACCACGATCACCTGTTCCACGAGGTCGGGGAATTCATCTTCGAGCGAAGGGAACTTGCGCGCGTCGATATACGTTGCGCCGAAGTCACAGATGCCGCTGGCGTATAGAGAGCGTACGACCGTGGGATGACCTTCCACAAAAGCGGCGGGTCTGGTCACGATCTGATTCTGATTGAGGTATCCCAGCGGAATCACATAGCCGGAAAGCGAGATCTCATCACTCCAGCAGGGTTTCTTTCCGGCGAACTGAGCGAGGGCTACAGACGCCTCATCCAGGTTTTCGCCGGTGCCCTCATCAAAATGAGAGATAAAACCGCCCCTGCGAGAGGCAAGGAATTGCGCGCCATATTTGCCTTCCCCTTCCCGCAAGACTGTATAAGACGCCTGCACCAACTGCCTTTGGTAAGCAAGTTCATACACCAGCGGGTCAAGCACCGCGATGTGCGCATTGCCCAGTTCGAGTGCATCCATGAGTGCCGTATACGACTCAGGAACAATCGTAACAACCGCATAGCCTGTTCGTTCGGTAAACTGGGAGGCGATCACCTTTGCGGCGTCAATTTTTTCCTGAGAATTGGCAGTCGGTGGGAGGGCAAGGATCAGAGGGTTTTCCGCGAGACCAAGTTCTGCGGTTGCGAATGGAGGGGGAGCAGTTTGCGTTGGAGTGACGCCAGCTGGTAATGTTGGGCTTGCCGGGCTCGTTGCCGTCACTTGCGCATTGCTGATCTGTGGCAAATTGCAGTTCGTGAGCAGCACAGCAAATACGGATAACGATGCGATAAATGGAATAATTTTATGGTTCACGTCTTGTCTATTGAGATTATAATACCTGCATGAAGAACAATAGCTTAACCTCGGTGCTGATTATCGGTGTCGTCCTGGTGGCTGCCTATTTTATCGTGCAAACGATTCGGGAATCGGCGGCAGCGGCTACTGCGCCGTTCCAGCAGGTCAACCAGGCAAACCAGGCATTGCAAACGCAGGTATCGAACCTGCTCAACCCGACGCCTACGATCATCGCGGACCCCGTCACGTATATCAACGAAGTACGTGCGCTGGCGCGCCTCGAGACGATCCAATATAGCATCGAAAAAGTTATCACCGGTGAAACGGGCGGCGGCACATTCCAGTCCCTGTTTGGCGACAAAATTTTGTTTGTCGGTCACGGCACTGTGATCGCCGGCATCGACATGGAAAAACTCCAGCCCGAACATTTGCGCTTTGAAAATGGGGTATTAACAGTGCGGCTCCCCCCCGC
>DATFHE010000268.1:0-16441 GCA_035248745.1 Anaerolineales bacterium
GCAGATACATATTTTATTGGGCTATTACGAGACAATGAAATTCATTTGGATTTATTTTACGATGATGGGGAATATTTTAATGGCACTAAAGCTCCAC
Organism: Anaerolineales bacterium; assembly: GCA_035248745.1. Classification (GTDB taxonomy): domain Bacteria; phylum Chloroflexota; class Anaerolineae; order Anaerolineales; family Villigracilaceae; genus Defluviilinea. The sequence continues at coordinate 98 of DATFHE010000268.1, forward strand.
TGGATGGCACATTATCAGGCTGGGTAATCAAGAATCAAATGGATTTGTTTTTACCGGACTTACGCAAGGAAGCGGCCTTGGAAGGCGTGGAGGTCCTGATCGTTGGCAAGGAAAAAACAACTCTCTCCTGGATGGGCGTTCCACTCACCGCGCCGAATGTCAGAGGAGTCATCTCCCTTGGAGCCTACCAACCCAATGCATTCGACGGGGCAGACATGGAACTTCTCTCGAGCCTGGCACAACATATCACGCTTGCTCTCGATAATACAATCCGCCATGCACAGGTGGAGGAACGGGCACGGCTGGACAGCCTGACCGGTGTCTATAACCACGGCTATTTTCTAAAGAAGCTCGCCGAACAGACCATAGAGGCATCTTCCCACAGTACTGTACTCAGCCTGATAATGCTGGACATCGATTTTTTCAAACAGTATAACGATGCATACGGACATCTTGTAGGAGATCGCATCCTCAAAACACTTTGCACAGCCATCAAGCATCACATCAAGCAGTCTGATGCCGTTGGACGCTGGGGTGGCGAGGAGTTTATTATTTCGCTTCCGGGTGCGAGCGGGTTACAGGCTCTACAAGTCGCAGAGCGGATCGGTCAAACTATGGCAACGTTACGAGTCGAAGACCGCGAGCAACGGACGATTCCTGTACCTACTGTCAGCCAAGGAATAGCCGTTTATCCTGCAGAAGCAAATGAGATTTACCGGCTGATTGACCTGGCAGACCGACGACTGTATGTGGCAAAGGCTCGAGGTCGAAATCAAGTCGAGCCGGACGTACATCACTGGGAAATGTTCCAGAACTAAACAAAGAGCAGGCAACCCACCTGCTCTTTGTTTAGTTCTGAAGTGCTTTTTGGAAAGCAGATACTGCCTTTTCCACAGCTAAATCATCGATCCAATAATGAGTGACCAGCCGAAACCGCCGGGCATTCTCTGCATCTACCAGCACACCGTATTCTTTCATCTTTTGCCCAACCTGTTGCGCGTCGATCTGAACCTCTTCGGACAAATTGAGATAGACCATATTCGTATAAGGAGAATGCTGGTCAACCACCAGGTTCTTTAACTGGCGCAAACCGTCCGCAAGTTTCCTTGCCCGTGCATGATCCTCGCTCAATCGTGTTGTCATTTTCTCCAGAGAGATAATCACTGCTGCCGCCACAACTCCCACCTGACGCATCCCGCCACCGAGCATCTTACGGATATGGCGAGCACGGCTGACAAATTCGCTCGATCCTATCAGGATCGAACCGACTGGTGCTGCCAGGCCTTTACTCAAACAGAACATGGCCGAATCGGCAGGCTCAACCAATTCCTTGACTGACACATTTTGGGCAGCCGCTGCATTGAAGATCCGCGCGCCGTCAATATGCAGGGAAAGAGCGTTCTGACGCGCAAGGTCACCGACTTGGCGCGTATATTCAATAGTTAAGGAGACTCCCCCGCAAATATTCTGCGTGTTTTCCAGGCAGATCAACCGCGTGATCGGATGATGCACATCTTCCGTTCGGATCGAAGCGAGGATGTCATCGACGGCAAGTGTTCCATCCGGTTGATTCTCGACAGGGCAGGGCTGAATCCCACCCAATGCAGACATCCCACCCGCCTCGTTCAGATAGATATGAGATTGCCTCCCAACAATGACCTCGTTTCCTCTTTGACAGTGGACCAAAAGTGCAATGAGATTACCCATCGTCCCGGAAGGAACGAATAAGGCGGCTTCCTTCCCCAGCATCCCGGCAGCCAACTCCTCAAGCCTGTTTACCGTTGGGTCATCGCGATAGACGTCATCGCCCACGTCGGCTTCTGCCATAGCTTCGCGCATCTCAGGCGTAGGTTTGGTGACCGTATCAGAACGAAGATCGATATAATCCATGCTCTCCTCCTCAGAGAATAGTTTCCCCTATAATCAGGGTGCTGGAGTGTAAATCCAACGCTATAAAAGATGGTAACCCCAGTTGACGCCAGAGCTCCAGATCCGAGCTTCCTGTAAGCCGGGAGACGAACAACGAAATAACTGTTCCGTGCGTCACGATAAGAACCGTTTTGTTCCGGTGCTCCTTCAGTATAGAATGCACAGCTCGATAAAAACGTGTATGAGCTTGGTTGGCGGTTTCGCTTCCCAAAACAAGCTCATCCGGCTTTTGGAAAAACTCGCGCATCGAAGCTTGAAATTCGTTAGTAGAGAGATACGGCACATTGCTTCGATCCTGTTCGCGCAGATCAGAGATCGTCTGCATATCGATTTGAAAGTGAGTGGCAAGGATTTCTGCCGTCTCCTTTGCCTTCGGCTCATTGCTGGAAACAATAATCTCCGGTTCAAAGCGTTCCAATTGTTCAGCCAACCGGTGCGCGCGCAATTGACCTTCCACCGATAGGTTCCATGCATTTGCGGGGCGATCTTCTTCTATACGAGGCAGGGAATGTCTGATTAGGATTAAATACTTCGTCATTCTTGATTACGCAATGAAACCAGCACCCGTTCCAGCTCGTCTGGCAACAGCGCTTCAAATAATCTCGCTTCTGTTTCGCCGGGCAAAACGATCTTTAGACGATAGGCATGTAAAAAATGCCGATTGATTTCGACTGAGAATTTCTTTTTCCCGTAGATTTCATCCCCCACGATCGGGCATCCTAAAAATGCGCAATGCAACCGGATTTGATGAGTGCGGCCTGTTAACGGGTGAAACTCCAGCAGCGTATGAGCTCGATAACTTTCGATTGTTTTGTATTCAGAGATCGCTTCTCGTCCCCGACTTTCGGAGACGATCGCCATCCGCTTGCGATGGCTGGGATCACGCCCGATGTGCGCCTCCACGCGGCCGGAGGGCGTGGGCGGTTTTCCATCCACAAGCGCAATATATGTTTTCTCAACTTTCCTTAAACGGAACTGGTCCTGCAGCCAGCGGTGCGCGCGCTCATTTTTTGCGAGCACAATTAATCCGGACGTTTCCTTATCCAGGCGGTGAACAACGCCAGGACGCTCCTCGCCTCCGATGCCTTCAATCTCTGGCTCATAACCCAATACAGCATTCACCAGAGTTCCAGAAGCGTGCCCGGCGGCGGGATGCACGACCATCCCCGCCAGTTTATTGACAACAATCAGATCCTTATTCGCGAACACAATATCCAGTGGGATATCTTCAGCCAGTAGGTTGGTCGGGGCAATGGGCGGGATGCGAACCGTCACACGGAAGCCGCCTTCCAGGATTTGCCCTGCCTTTTTCGCAAGACGATTGTTCACCTCCACAAACCCGTCCGCGATCAGCGTCTGAATGCGTGAACGCGAAAACTCCTGCAGCTGCCCGACCAGGAATTTATCGAGCCGCTCAGGAGTTTTTTCGTCAAAGAGGAAATTTAGAACGCGGTCATTCACTCGTCGCTTCGCTTGGCTGATCAGAGGGAGGAGCCTGCACTTTTTCTTTCTTGGAGTTACGTTCCTGCCACCATACACCCAACAATAAGATGACACAGCCAACACTAATACTCGAGTCGGCAATATTGAATACAGGGAAAGTACCCACTGAAATAAAGTCTGTGACATGACCGATCGTTAGGCGATCAATCAAGTTGCCAATGGCACCGCCCAGCTGCATACTCATTGCAAGCCGCAACGGCCAATCCTGACGGGAGACCTGTGGATAATAATAAATAATAGCAGCACTCACAATGAACGCCAGCACAGTAAACACCATGCTGCCTTCCTGAAAAATTCCAAATGCCGCGCCCCGGTTATACCAGTGAACAATGCGCGCATACGGGCTGAGCCAAAGCAGCGAATCCGGTAACCAGCTTTGCCCAGCCGGAATATTCGTCCGTACCAGCCACTTCGTCCACTGATCGAGCGCGATGATGATCCCCGCGATGATAAAGATTCCCCAATACTTTTGAAATACTTTCTTCACATTTCACCTCAAGAGAAACAGCACCATTCTATCATTACTCAGTGACGTACACGCGCGGAACGCGTGCGCTGATGTTTGTCATCACTTCATATTCATTCGTGCCCATCCATCGTGCCAGATCTTCCGCAGCAATCCCTTCTCCTAGCAGGATCACCTCATCGCCGACCTTGATCTCATCGTCACCCACATTGACCATAAATTGATCCATGCAAATCCTGCCGACCTGTGGATATTTTTTTGGACCGATCAGAACCTGTGCCTGATTCGTCATACGACGGAAATAGCCGTCCCCGTAACCGCAGGGAATAGTGACGATGCCAGTCTCCACCTCAGCCTGCCACAGCGACCCATAGCCAATGGGTCGCCCGGGCTGAGTACGCTTCGAGTACGCGACGCGCGACCGCCACGTCAGCGCAGGCTTGACATCAATGATTCGATCTACTTCCTCCCCAGGGTACACCCCATAGACCAAAACCCCAGGACGAACCAGGTCAAAATAAGCGTTCGGCAAATTCAGGATGCCGCCAGAGTTGCAGATATGTCGAAGAGGCGGCACGGGCAAGCTATGTTTCTCATACAGAGCAAGCACTTCTTGGAACCGTTCCACCTGCATACTAGAGTATGTGCGGTCTGCTAATTCGGAATTTGCAAGATGCGTATAAATCCCCTCAATGGTGATATGCCTGTACCCAGAAGATTTCATAATAAGTGACTCTGCTTCGTACTCGCGGACGCCAACTCTTTCCATGCCGGTGTCAATCTTGATGTGCGTCTTGATGCTGTTGCCTGTAGCTCGGGAAACTTCCTCCGCAACATCGAGTAACTCTACAGACGAGCCTGTGAGAGTGAGGTCATATTCTCCGAATAGAGGAACCTGTTCTGGCAGGGCTGCCCCAGCTACGAGGATCGGTTTTCGAATTCCCAACTCTCGCAGATGGATACCTTCTTCCACCAGAGCGACACCGAAGTAATCCACATATGGCTCGATAAAAGGTGCGACTCCATCCAGGCCATGCCCATACGCGTTGGCTTTGACCATCGGCATGACCTTCGCTGGAGCGATCTGCGCCCGGATCGCCTCGAGATTTTTTTGCAGTTGGGTTAAATTGACTTCGAGATAGGTGGGTCTCATACGACTACGGCAGCGCCCTACGGTTTTCTCCAATGATATTCCACATCCGGCTCACTTTCAGGCGGCGGACTCACTCCATATTTCACGGCAGTGAATCCGTTCCTTTCATAAAACTCACGCGCGTTCATGTTGATTTGCAACGTATAGAGCCAGATATGATCCGGCGAAAGCTGGCGAGCGTAATCCAGCATGAGTTTTCCCAAACCCTGATTTTGATACTCAGGGTGAACATACAAGTGGTCAATAAAATCAACCTTCATTGCCATGAATGCAACAGGACGATCCTCCCCCTCGACAACAAAGACTCTATCTTCCTTCAACACATGGTCGAGGAAGTAATCCCGGTCTTCGTAGAAGAAATGACCTTTGAGCCGCTGAAATTCAGGGAGTGATTTCTCGCGGGCAATCCTCCAGAGGATCGTTACGGCATCGAAATCTTCCGTGCGGTAATCACGAATACTAAAGTTTTTTGATGGAATCGACATAGTTAGAAATAAATTGAGCCAAATGGTTGGCACCGCCCATTTGGCTCAAAAGGATGGAAAGCAAATAGTGATCTAGTAGTCGCGTCTCCGTTCACGGTCGCGGTCGCCGTTTCCGCCGGGTCTGCGGGCACCCCCGCTATTGCGAAAACCACCACCTCCACCACCAGGACGGTCCTCACGCGGACGAGCGAGATTCACCGTCAGGGGACGTCCGCTGTAATCCTTGCCGTGGAACATGGTGATGGCACTTTGGGCCTCTTCCGAGGAGGACATCTCGACGAAGCCAAAGCCCTTCGAGCGACCGCTCGCGCGATCCCGGATCACCTGAGCAGATTTCACTGTACCCGCCTGCGAAAACAGTGTTTGCAGGTCGGCATCTACAGTGTTGTACGGCAGATTGCCTACATAAAGTTTCGCTTCCATAGCAATTCTCTTCTCCTGAGTGTGGGCTGTGAAAGTGAAGCCGCTCTCACAGCAATGCGGATTCAATGTGGATGACTTCCAGCGATCACAGACACCCAGGTGCCAAGAAGCAAAAATTCCCTCTGATTGTCGGACCACTATTCATCCATGCAATAAACCCCGCAACAAGCACGCGGGATCTTCGACATTTCGATTGTAGCACAAGAGGCATGGAGATGCTAGCAACTCGGGAGCCAGAAGCGCAACCAATTATCTTTCTCACGCAGCGAAAACTGAATCCGCGCTTCGAGCTGTGTCAAAACGGACGCCTTCGTACCACCAAGGGCTTCTGCCACCTGGGCGTTTGCCACGCGACCGAAGACACGTGTGCGGAAGTTCTGCAGCCACGAAATCACCTGCCCATAGCGCGGCGCGCTCAAGGTGACGATCGGCCATACCCGCCTTGCCGGACCTCGTAAGAGCAGCCAGCGAAAATCTTTCAAGGTCTCCAGATCCAGGCTTGCGACAGACTCCAGGTCGTCCACGAGCAGAAGGACGCATTGATGGGTGTTCTTGTTCGAATGCGCCCAGGAAGCAAGAGATTTCATAAATTCCTGAGTGCCGGGATGTCCCACCGCAAAGATGCCGGCGCGGTGAGGTGTTGCCTCAATACAATCCCATTCGTCGGGATAATTGGTAACCACCCCAAACTGGACATCCTCCGCCCGATGAGTTTGTATAACGGACTGTGCAATGGTTTGCAGGAAGGCTGTCTTCCCGGAGCCTGCGTCACCGGCAACCAGCATGGGGCCCGGGTGCGGATCGTGAAGATTAAGCAGCACCGGTAAATGATCTGACGCAACGCCAAGGAAGAGAGCCTCGAGCGGAAGCGGTCCAATCTCCGCCAGGACATCATTCAAGGCAGGCGGCATACCAGCAGGCTTCGCGACCTGCTCAGTCTTTAACTCTGTCAGTGCTTGCAGAGCCATAGAAAATTGACGATGGGTGGGCATACGTCCTCCTTTGAAAATTACCGCGTGCCTCATTAGTAGTCTAACCTTTTGTTTGGATTCGTCCGCTGAACCTTCCACCAAAAGTTAGGCAAATGGCGCGGCACATTTGTAGAACGCTTGTTCTATTTTACTCCCGCCTTCCCATCCCGCGTCAAGGTTATTTATCTTAAAGTTTCATGGCAATCTTTTTTTTCTACCATCCATGTATGCAGTTCAAAGATTAAGTGCCCCATCCTGACCATAGGATCTGTACCGATTAACTATTGCGCTTCGGACAACGAGCTGGCTTTTGAACACCTATGTAGAGAGACTCTCACAAGTCTGTCACTGGTAAAATCGGTTTGTGGAAAACATTTTTTTGGTTCAGATGATCGGCGTTGTCCTGGCAGTAGCGGGCGTTATCGCGCTGACGGCTTCCGCTCACGTCTTCGGGACGCCTATGTCACCTGCCGAAAGGCGGCGAGCCAGCGACGAGTGGAATCGCCGCAGGAATGCTTACCGCCTGCCCTTTAATCTCGAAACGATTGTATCCACGATCTTTTTCCTTGGCGGAACCGGTATCATGATATGGTCAGGCTTCCAGCTTTGCGCATTCCTGGCATATTGGCTGCCTTCCCTGCCAGGTGTGGCAAGAATCGTACTTTCCTGTAGATAGAGAAACAAGCAGAGTGAGTCAGGTTCCAATAGGTATTCACAATTCCTTAGGAGATTATCTGCAACTCTCAAAAGAGTGACGGAGATTATTAAGCATGAAACGTCCATTTATTATGGTTCTACTTCATTTGAGCCTGCTCCTCGGAGCTTGCTCACCCACAGGCAGCGCAGCTACTCCCTCTGCAGAAGCCGCTCCCCCCGTGATTTCAGACAGCACGATCCTCGCCGAGGGACGACTCGAACCAATCCACTACGCCGACATTGCTTTCACTGCCAGTGGTCGCATCCGCGAGGTAATGGTGGAAGAAGGTCAGGAAGTCAGGAAAGGGCAGGAGCTCATCCGCCTGGGAGATGCTTCTGATACACAATATGCTGCTGCCCAGCTCGAACTGGTCAGTGCAAAGAAAGCGCTCAATGATCTTGCCAACGTCTCCGGCACCGATCTTGCACAAGCCGTTATCGACCTGAAAGAAACCGAGGAAGAGTTCAACAAGGCAGAGAATTACCTGACCTATTTACAAAACGCGGACAAAGTTCCGCAGACTGAAACTCGCTCCTATCTGGTCCAGACACGGCGGGGTTACGAATACCGAACCCGCACCAAGCACTTCAAGGGTCCTGCGCCTGAGGATTGGATCATCGAAGCGGAGAATGACCTGGCTCTCAAGAAGGCAGAGCTGGATGCCGCGCAACGCACCTATGACCGCTTGAAAGGTGGCGCAGACTCTGAGCAACTGGCAGTTCTACAGGCACGACTGGAAGCAGCCCAGGCAGGTGTGGCAGCTTTCTCCGTCATCGCTCCTTTCGACGGTGTGGTAGCCGATCTGAACGCCAGGCTTGGAGGCTCGATCAACGCTGGAGAACCGGCAGCCACAATCGCGGATTTCTCTGAATGGCTGGTGAAAACCACGGACTTGACCGAGATCGATGTGGTGGCACTTTCTGAAGGACAGCCCGTGACCGTCACGCTGGATGCTATCCCTAGTGCCGCGCTGACCGGCGAGGTCCTCTCCATTGGGCAGACTTTCACCGAGAATCAGGGTGACATTGTTTATGAAGTCACCATCCTCCTCACCGAGACCGATCCCGCCATGCGCTGGGGCATGACTGCAGCCGTTACTTTCGAAGATTAATGTACCTCTTTCAGAGTTTGAAGATCGCCTCTTTCGACTCGATCACTTCCGCTTTAAGTTTCCCGGCGGACATTTCGCGCAACTCGCTCTGAAATGTCTCAAATGAATCGACTGGGAACTGCATGGTCATCGTGATATCCTCAGCAAATTCTTCGTCGAGGATCTCTCCGCGTAGACGAGGCACCAGCAGCCTGACACGCTCTAACAAGTTATAGGGGATAGCAACCATCGCCACGTGAACTGGAAGGCGCCGTCCACGTTCGACTCCGTTGACAACCATCTGTATAGATTCGGTGTACGCTTTGACCAATCCGCCGGTTCCCAGAAGGGTTCCACCAAAATAACGCGTGACCACGACTGCTACATCCCCTAGCCCGCTGCCGCGCAAGACCGCCAGCGCAGGCTTCCCTGCTGTCCCGGAGGGCTCGCCATCGTCGGAGAAATACTCAGTAACAGTGTTTCCTCCACCGAGGATGTATACCGGGACGTTGTGACTGGCATCGGCAAATTCTTTCTTGATGCGGGCGATAAAGGCTCGCGCTTCCTCAACGTTAAAGACAGGGGCAAGCGTAGCTATAAACCGCGAGTTAACGACGACTTGCTCGCAGCGAATCTCGCGGAGAGGAACTAAGTAGGTATTTGGCATATAACAAATTCTACTGTATCAGGCTTCCATAGCTGTATGCCTTCCTGTAAAATCATATCCATCATGTCATTTCTGACCGAGTTTCAATCCCGCCTGCCGGCAGACCTGCGCAAGAAGTTCCTCAGCCTGGAATCACCCTTTTCTATTCAAGTGTATCTGGATAGCCTGACCTATATGGGCGAGGAGCGCGACCGCTCTCCTCTCAACGTAATGTTGGATAGGCAGGCTCACTGCCTCGATGGTGGCTTCCTGGCGGCCCTGGCATTATGGCGAATTGGATTCAAACCCCTTGTTATCGACATCGTGCCCGATCCCGGGGTGGACGACGACCATGTACTGGCGCTCTACCGGATCGAAGGACGCTGGGGCGCACTGGCAAAAACGAATTACATCAACCTGGGGTTCCGCGAACCTGTTTATAAAAACCTGCGCGAATTGGTGATGACATTCTTCGAGCATTACGTCAGTATTCATCAGCAAAAGGTGCTGACGGGCTATACTCGACCCATCGACGTCTCGCGCTATACCCACCTGTGCTGGGCGTGGGATGAAGCTGGAGCCAACACCTTGTATCACAAACATTTCTACGGCCGCAAGGCGATCCCGCTCATTACCCGGAGTATGGCAAAACGTTTGAATCCGGTTACTGACAAAGCCTACCAGGCAGAGACGCTGCACACCAACCTGAAGGAATCCTTTGGCAATCGAGCCTCTTCTGCCTCCAGCCACGGAACCCGATAAACTCATGGACCTCCTCGAACCGCTGTCTCAGATCCTCTCTCCTGAACGCGTCCTGACGTCTTATCTGCATCGCACGGCGTACGCGAACGACGCATCGTATTTTCATCTTGTGCCTCAGGCGGTCGTCCAACCTGACTCTATCCGTGAGATTCAAGACCTCTTCCAATTCACACAGCGACGTCAAGTTCCGATGACCTTCCGCGCTGCCGGGACGAGCCTCTCCGGGCAGGCAGTTACGGATGGGATTCTGGTGGATCTCTCCAGACACTGGGGGAACTATCGAGTCGAGGACGAGGCGCGCCTGATCCGAACACAACCTGGGATCGTCGGCGGGTTCCTCAACAATGTACTCAGACCCTTCGGACGCCGCATCGGGCCCGATCCCGCCTCGATCGACGCCTGTATGCTGGGCGGTATCCTCGCCAATAATTCCAGCGGGATGTGCTGTGGCGTGACTGAGAATGCCTACCGCACGATCCATTCGATGACGTTTGTGCTGCCAAATGGATTCACCCTTGATACGGCAGACCCACAAGCCAACCAGATTTTCGAAAACGAACAGCCTCATATTGCTAAGGGCTTACTAGAACTCAGGAGACGGATTCTCAATTCGAGGACAGGATACAAAGGGGAAACGCTCGCCGCGAAAATCCGTCGCCGTTACCGTATGAAAAATAATAATGGCTACTTGCTGAATGCCTTCCTGGATTTCGATACGCCGCTCGACATTCTCACCCATATCCTAATCGGCTCCGAAGGCACATTAGGATTCATCGCCGAAGCCGTGCTTCATACCCTGCCAGATTATCCGCGCCGCTACACTGGCCAGCTGTATTTCAGAAACCTTCAGGATGCGGCGTCTGCAATCTTACCGATCAAGGAATCGGGCGCGCGTGCGGTAGAGATCATGGACCGCGCCTCGCTGCGCTCAGTGCAGCATTACGCCGAGGTCCCCCCCATCCTGCGCGAACTCCCCGAAGGAGCAACAGCCATCCTTATAGAGTATCAAGCACAGGATACAGAATCCATCCTCGGCTTCAAAAAAGCGTCGGAGCAAGTGATCAAGCAGATTCGGCTCCTGCACGATCCAGAGTTCACGGATGACCCGATAGCCCAAGCCGCGTTATGGAAAACTCGAAAAGGTATCATCGCCTCCATTGGCGGGACGCGTGCACCCGGAAGTACCTGCATCAACGAAGATGTGGTCTTCCCGGTTCATCATCTTGCTGAGGCAGTGACCGACCTGCAGCAGCTTTTCATGGAGTTTGGTTATCCGGACGGCGCGGTGTTCGGTCATGCCAAAGATGGTAACCTGCATTTTCTGGTCAATCAGGTATTCAACAGCGATGCAGACATTGCGCATTACGAACGCTTCATAGGCGCGATGGTCAAAATTGTGAGCGGCAAATATGATGGAGGACTCAAAGCGGAACACGGTGCCGGGCGAAACATGGCACCGTTCGTGGAAACAGAATGGGGACCGGAAGCCTATGCCATTATGCGCGACATGAAATCGCTGCTCGACCCGGATAACATGCTCAACCCTGGCGTGGTGATCAACCCCAACCCCAGAGCACACGTAACACACGTCAAGAGGATGGCACCTGTCGCAATCGAGGTAGATAAATGCATCGAATGCGGATTTTGCGAATCAAAATGTCCCTCGCGGCGCCTGACTCTCACCCCGCGTCAAAGGATCGTGGTACAGAGAGAGATCTCACGATTGAAGGCACTCGGTTCAGACTCACGCGAGCTTGCTTCTGCTGTGGAAGATTTTAATTACGCTGGCATCGACACCTGCGCCGCGGATGGACTCTGCGCCACAGCCTGTCCCGTCGGCATTAACACTGGCGACTTCATCAAGCATTTGCGGGCAGAATCAATCAAGGGTGAAAAGACTGCGCAATGGATTGCAGAACATTTCGCGCTGGCTGAAAAAGCCATAGGCTGGAGCGTCAGACTGGGACACGTGGCTGAAAAAGTAATTGGTGCGGATGGAGTCAAATCAATTTCCCTCGCCGCCGAAGAATTGATTGGTGCAACTCTTCCCAAGTGGAACAAATATATTGCATTCGCCCCCAGGAACCTCAACGCTCTCCGTGGTGAAAAGAATTTCGTTTATTTCCCTTCCTGTATCTCGCGCCAACTAGGAGTGCCAGCTGTCAGGTCTCAGTCTCGTGTTGAGCCCGGCCGGAGCACTTCGGGTTCGCTTCATGAAACGTTTCAAAAGCTGGCGCAACGCGCTGGCATTTCCCTTTGGATTCCACCCGATCTCACCGGAACCTGCTGTGGTATGCCGTTTGCTTCCAAGGGTTACTTAGCCGCTTACAAATCCACGTTGCACAAAACTCTGCGCAAGCTCTGGGATTGGTCCGAAGAAGGCAGATATCCCATCATCATGGATACGACATCCTGCACCCACACATTACGTACGTGCCAGGATGATCTCGATGAAGATAAAGAACTCTGGAAGCGACTCACGATTTTAGACAGCATTGAATTCCTGCACGATTATGTTTTACCAAAACTTGATATCCATCCGCTAAACGAAGAAGTCGTCCTTCACCCGAATTGTTCTGCCCGCAAGCTGGGGTTGGATTCCAGGTTATTGCGGATCGCGCAGAAGTGCGCGCGCTCCGCAACTATCCCACTCAACCTCGGCTGCTGCGCCTTCGCCGGGGACCGCGGACTTCTCTTCCCGGAGCTGACTGCCTCTGCAACGGAGAAGGAATCTGCCGAAGTAAATTCGCGCGAGTATGACGGTTATTATTCCTCTAACATCCCATGTGAAATTGGCATGTCTGAAGCGACAGGAAACGATTACATGTCGATTGTATATTTAGTGGAACGAGCCTCAAGCTTGTGAAGATGACAGTTTCGAAGATTCCAATCGTTGTGGGGAAATCAGGTTAAGGAACAGGAAAAGTAAACCGACGCTGGCAACCCCGCCGACCGCAAACATTGTTTGAATGCCCCACAACTCTGCAACGAAACCTGCCAGCAGCGCACCGATAGGACCAATCCCCCAACTGACAAAACGGCTGGCGCTATAAACTCTGCCCAATAGCTCACTAGGCACCAGCCGCTGCCGGATCGAGGCGACGAGAATCACCCAGATGGTCGCGCCCATCCCGGCAAAGAAGGCGGCGGCTCCCACCGCGAACGGATTCGTTGTCAGAGCGGGAATTCCCACCAATAAAATTGTGCCGATAAAGTCGAGGGCAAGAGCATTGCGCGTGCCCAGGCTTTTTTGCAGACGTTCGCAGACGGAAGATCCTAATAATCCGCCTGTTGCCATGGCTGTCAGGAAAATGCCATACTGGAATTCGCTCAACCCCATCGGACCCGGTCTCACAGCATAAAGCACAATTAGCGCGCCCCAGCCGGACCAGAAAAGATTCATCGAGGCTGTAAACAACGTCAGGTCGCGGATCAGGTGGTCCTTCCACAGAAAACGCAATCCTTCTGTGACATGCTGCCAAAAACGCTGACCAGTCGGCGTTTTTGTCTGGGAAACGGCACGGAATGAGCCGCGCATCAGAAGAAGTGCAAACCCCGCCATGAGATACAGCAACGTGCTGGAGCCGATCGCGATGGCAAATCCCAGCCCGGCGAGATAGCCTGCCAGCGGCGGGCCAAGGAATGTGTTCGTGACGGTCTGCACGGCGGTGATCCGTGCATTTGCCCAGGTGAGGCTATCTTTCGATACCACGGATGGCACAATGAAGTAAGAGCTGTATCCACGAGTGTTTCTCCAACTCCTAACAAAAGTGCTGCCACGTAAAGCATTGGCAGAGAAGCATTTCCTGTCATCGTGGCGAATGTAAGAACTGAGAGGATAACAAGCCGGACGCCATTCACCCAAACCATCACGTTGCGACGGTCTGAACGATCGACAATGCTGCCTGCTTGCAAAGCAAAGATCAGCCATGGCAGGCTGGACATCACCCCGAGCAGCGCGATCTGCGAAGGTGATCGGGTCAACTGCGCCGCCAGTAGAGGAAGTGTCACCTGATAGAGACCATCTCCCAGATTCGACAAGCCGTTCCCGCTCCATACCTTCCAAAAGTTCGCACTCGAAATCTCTACTGTGCTTGAGACATCTGTTTTCACACTGTCAGTTGCCGGGCTCGATTCCATTGTCGCTTCCTTTACCAGATAAGTTTACTTTGATGGTAACATCATATCGGAAGATGGTTTACCTGTCAATGATATTTTGCTGGTAAAATAGAAATATGACAGAACCGACTCGGACCCTAGAAACTCTTGAGCTTGTCGGCGGGGCACTATGCCTGGACTTCGCCAACACCATCAATTCACGCGTCAAAACAGAGCATGATTACTTGATATCCTATTCGGATCTGGTGGATTGGGCAAATAAGGTTGGGCTTCTCTCCCCCACCCAGACAAATCAATTCCATAAACGAGCAAAACAAAACATGGCAGAGGCAGGGGAAACTTTAGAAAAAGCGCGAACGCTTCGAGAACTGCTGTACCGCTTATTCTCCAGTGCTGCAAATGATTCTGAGCCGAACAAGAAAGATATGGAAATGTTTGTTGACTCCTACGGAGAGGCAATCTCAAATGGACACCTGATAAAAGCAGGCAATCACTATGTCTCAACCTGGAAAGTAGATGAGACATTCAATGCTGTGTTGTGGCCAATTATTCACGCAGCAGGGGCACTACTGCAATCGAAAGAACTACATCAAGTGAAGGAATGCCCCGGCTGTGGATGGCTCTTCCTGGATATATCGAAGAACCAGAGCCGCCGCTGGTGCAGCATGAATACCTGCGGGGCGAGAGACAAAATGCGTCGCTATCACAAAAGAAAACAGGCGAGGTAGACCCTCACCCTGCTTTCCCCAAATCCATAAGGAACATTAAATAAATTATGAAAGAATCAATGTGGATTTGGAGGATGTGCCACGTAGTGACGGAGGGGGTCGAATTCCTGTATAATCCCCTCACCGCAACCAACGACAGGAGCCACACATGCCGGGACGTATTGAAAACACAGTTTTTATCAGCTACCGCCGTACCAACCTCCCCTGGGCTCTGGCAATCTACCAGGATATGACCCGGCATGGCTATGATGTTTTTTTTGACTATGAAAGTATCAAGAGCGGGGACTTCGAGCAATTGATCTTCCAGAACATCAAAGCGCGGGCTCACTTTGTGGTAATCCTCACCCCATCTGCTTTAGAACGCTGCAGTGAGCCGGGGGATTGGCTTCGCCGGGAAATTGAAACAGCGATCGATGAAAAACGTAACATCGTCCCATTATTTTTAGAGGGGTTTAGCTTCGGCAGCCCGGCCATTGCCGAGCGAATGACAGGAAAACTGGGGTTACTCAAGAAGTACAACGGCATGAACGTGCCGGCGGACTACTTCGATGAAGCCATGGCAAGGCTGCGGGAAGAACGGCTGAATATTTCCCTGGAGGCGGTGCTGCACCCCGTTTCGAGCACCGTTCAAAAAGCTGTAGAGGTGCAGCAGACCGCTGCCAACAATGCCACGCAGATCAAACAGAAGGAATTAAGCGCACAGGAATGGTTCGAGCAGGGATATAAACACCTGCAGGAAAGCAACTACGATGCCGCGATTCAAGCCAATTCGTCCGCCATCGCTCTCAAGCCCGATTTTGCCCTGGCGTATGTAAACCGCGCCGCCGCTCGTGTCGATAAAGGTGAGCTTGAAGAGGGAATACTCGACTGCAACCGGGCAATAGAACTCGATCCTCACATTTTCAATCCCTATTACATTCGAGGTCTCGCCTACGACCTGCGCGGCGATATAGAAGGAGCCATCCGGGACTACACGGAGTCGATTCGCCGTAACCCGAACCACGCGGAATCCTATTTGGGACGCAGTAAGATGCACATCTCCTCTCAATCCTGGGAAAGCGCCATCGCAGATGCGTCCAGGGCGATCAGCCTCAGCCCTCGAATGGCGCGGGCGTATAACAATCGAGCTGTTGCCCGCCTGAACAAGGGAGATATTGCGGGAGCGATCAAGGACTGCAATGAAGCCATCCGCTTCGAACCTAATTTTTACCTACCCTACTACAATCGTGCTACCGCCCGGCTCCAACAGGAAGATATGGACGGAGCGATCCTTGACCTTACCGAGTCAATCCGTCTGGATCCGAATTGACTCAGGAAGATATGGACGGAGCGATCCTTGACCTTACCGAGTCAATCCGTCTGGATCCGAATT
>DATFHE010000269.1:0-9597 GCA_035248745.1 Anaerolineales bacterium
GTATTCATGAACAATCCCAGCATATCGCCGACCATTTCAGGCATCATCCCCAGGAGCGGTAACCCGCGCGGGCCCGGGATGAGTCGCTGTGCTGCAGAGGTTGTCCTGGTCATGAATTCAAAAGCCTTTTATTTCCGCAACGAGACCCCGAGATGATTTGCTACAGCCCTTTCGCGTTTTGGTGTGTTCTCATTGACGGGCGTATTGAGCAGGCGCGGCAGTCGATCCACGCCTTCGATCACTATCGAAGAGGAGCCGCCTCCATCCAGAGCGATCGCTGTATACACACCGCGCGGCAGTAAAAGATCTGCTGTCTCACTAAAGGTTGCTCCAATGCTCGTTTCCCGTCCGTCAATAACCATCAGGTAGATAAAGCGGCCGTTTCGATTCGTGCCAAATGCTGTGCGCGGATTCACAATTTGATTATCCAGCCCCGCGACCTTTTTGCCTTTGTTGATCAACATCCGGTCACCCGAGATGGCATTATATACAGTCCCTTTCGGAGCATCATAGGTGATCTCATTGCGCTGGTTGATATATAGGATCGGGTGGCCTGGCGCTTTCGGAGAATATACCTTGCCGCGAGAAGCCGCATACCCCATCAGCCTGACTGGGTCGCTGTCTGCACAGTAACTCTGCGGCGGGTAATCTGTTGGATCGAGATAGAAATACCCGTCGCCATTGATCGCGATCTGCATATCATGCTCATCCAGAAATTGCGATGTGGTCCGCGTGCATAGCTGGGGGACAGTATCGCGCTGAGGCGGCGTCACCAGAAAGCGCAATGCATCCGTCAGGCGGGTATCAATTTCAATCACATGCCAGATCAGAGCACGAGGGGTTGTGCGTTCATTCCGATAATACTTAACGCCTCTGAATATGTTTTGGGTAACCGACAGGGGGTTTTTGCCGACGCCGAGTAAGGAATCACCGGGCGCCCATGCTGACCACCCATTGACACGAGTGACGCGTATCCAGCTTTCATTCCCGCTGGCATCGAGCGCCTCCACAACCTCATCCTTGTCCAGAGACCCGGAAATGTTGAAGCTCGTCCCGGGACCTTCGCGAACGTTAACCTGCCTGCTAGCCCGGTACCAGTTCCCGGCCACACTCCCAGGAGGAGGCGGGGGCGGCGGAGGGATATTGGGAACGAGAGATAGGAACTGCGCAGACGACCATCCGGTTAAACCGTCGCTGCGACGGACTTGTCTCCAGGTGCCCTCCGGGTTAACACCGATCGCGAGCACAACTTCGTTGAATTCCAATAAGCCAAGGGACGTAAATTGTGTTCCCGGCCCGGAGCGGATGTGAAGCCTGCTGGTGGCGGTGACCCTGTATTTATCACCAGTGGGAGGTGGAGGCGGTGGCTCGGTGGTGATCTTGTCGAGAAACTGCGTGGAAGACCAGCCTGTTAATCCGTCTGTGAGGCGACGGTGACGCATCCAGGAGGAGCCGGGGTTGAATTCCAGTGACTCCACGACATCGTTTCTGTGCAGAAGCCCGATCGAGGGGAAGTTCGTCCCCGGACCGGAGCGGACATTCAGCGCAGTAGCGGTAACTCGATAGCGATCCCCAATCGGCGGTGGAGGAGGCGGGGGCGGCGGTGGAGGCGGTGTATCCAACTTGACCAGATAGGCAGCCGATGCCCAACCCGTTAGGCCGTCACTGATGCGACGGGCGCGCAGCCAGGTTCCATCGACAGTTGCTTCCAAGGCTTCGACGATCTCATTCCGGCGGAAAAAGCCGACCGCCGGGAAACTCGTCCCCGGTCCTTCGCGCACATTCAATGTTCCCGCATTGACGCGGTACCGCCTCCCTGACGGGTCCGGCGGGATCGGGTCGGTGGGCACAGGCACATTAAAGCGATTGGCAAACGCCTGCGCATCTCCGTTGAAAAAATTCAGGTCGATCTCCAGGCTTTCCACCCCATAGAATGGACCATCCCCCGAGGCGGTGAACTGCCAGAACAGCCATTCGGTAGATCCCCAGGGTCTGGGCACCTGTGGCTGGGCTACGCCATAATTTGCGATCCATAAAGGATAGCGATGAAAATATTCCAGTTCATTGGGCTGGCTGAATGGCGCATTACTGTTCCAATAGAAGAAGGCAGTGTAGATGCCGATTTCCTTCGAGCCGACTAAACTCCTCAGGTGTTCAAGGCATGTCTTCCAGTGCCGCCAGCCTGCATAGGGACCGCGGTAGGCTTCTTCGAGATCGAGGAAAAGAGGCAACTCGCCCAGGTCGCCGCTTAACAGGTTGACCCATAGCTCTGCCTGCTGGCGAGGCTCTGCCCTGCTGTCGTAGAACCAGTAAGAGCCCCGAGGAAGACCGGCTTCTCTTGCGCGGCGCCAGTTGTTCTTAAAGTCGGAATCTGCCCATAAATTTTGCCCGGCTCGAATGATGACGAAGTCGGTTGTGAGGTTCATCCGCTCGAAGTTGATCTCTTGCGGCGTTCCGGGATCATCCTGATAAAAACTTACATCGGGGCCAATGATTTGCCTCGCCACTCCAGCCTCCTTAAGAAAAATCGCCTATGCGATTTTACCAGTGATTTAAAAACATGAAGAATATGCGCAGTGCATCAGGAAACGATTGCCGCCCTACTCGTTCAGCTCGATTTTGACATCCAGTATGACTTTCCCCTCTGCGGTTCGGATGCCAACAGCCTTGATCAGGTTCAGAAATTTTTTGTGCGCCGGCTCGCGCAGAAACGCTCCAAGGTCAATCACCACTTGGTCGCCATACAGCTTGATTCCCTCCGGGAGTGCGTTGAACAGCGAGCCGAGGCTTCCCAGCAGGCGATTGTTTTCCATCCAGGCTCTGATCTTGGGGGAAGAATAACTTGCAAAATCCACGGATTTATCAAGCTTCAACTTCAGATTCAGCGGCCAGGGGATTAAGGTTGTTTTTATATCTGCAGAAACCCTATTTTGCGGGTGAATCGATACACGGACAGATGGGATGTTTTTATTTCCCTTCAGGAACGTTTCAATGATTTCATTGATTAGGGATTGCGGTATCGGAATGGTTGCGTCTATAGTAGTCCCCTTAAGATCCGAAAAATTATTCTGAAACAGTTTTTGAAAAATTCTATCCATGGTCCTTCGTGCCACCTTTTCGCCAACAGATGGATATCTCTTGCACCTATTTCGCTACTCTAACACAACTCACGGACCAACGCAATTCTCAAGGAATTTTCCCGTATTAGCTTTCTGTCTAGGTGACATCCAATTTTGCACATATTATATTAGTATTTACTTATAAAACTTTGCAAAATATTGACAAAACATTGGAAATCCTTAAAATGGCTATTGTGCAAGCCCAAACCTGATTCGGAGGAAAAATGAAAAATACTGTTGGTCTCAGATGTATGTATGCTCTGCTGATTGCCGCCTTTGCGTTTAGCGCTTTCGCGGCACCGGTAGCGGCGCAGGGAACCGGAACGATCGTAGATGTGGCTCTAGCCGCAAATGCGCAGACCGGCGAGTTCTCGATCCTGATCGCCGCACTCCAGGCTGCCAACCCGGATGTTATCCGCAGGTTGAGCAATCCTGAAAAAGAGTTCACCGTCTTCGCCCCCACCGACGCCGCTTTTACCGCGCTGCTCACGGAACTCGGTGTGACTGCCGAAGAACTCCTAAGTGACAAAATGATGCTCTCCCGCGTTCTGCGCTATCATATCGCCCGCGGTGAGTTGGAAGCAGCCGAGGTGCTGGCGAGCGATCGCATTCGTACAGTACAGGGTGGTCGTTTGTGGCAGGCGGAGGGCGTGCTGACGGATGCCAATGGCCGCACCTCCAACATCGTGCAAACCGATATTCAGGCGAGCAACGGTGTGATCCACGTGATTGACAATGTCCTTCTGCCGAAGCCTAAGCCGACGAATGTGAACGGCTCTATTGTCGAAACAGCCCTTCAGGTAAACGCTGAGACGGGTGAGTTCTCGATCCTGATTGCCGCCCTGCAGGCTGCCAACCCGGACATTATCAATAGACTGAGCCAGACCGGTGCATATACCGTTTTCGCCCCCACCGATACTGCCTTCCTCGATCTGCTCGATGAACTTGGAATGACCGCAGAAGAGCTCTTGAGCAACAAGCCTCTGGTTTCAAAAGTGTTACGCTATCACATCGTCCGCGATGAGCTGGACTCGACTGAAGTTCTTGCCAGCGAGAGCATACGCACCTGGCAGGGTGGACGGCTGTGGCAGGTGGGTGGCGTTCTGACGGATGCCAACGGCCGCACGTCCAACATCATTGACGTGGATATCCAGACCAGCAATGGCATCATTCATGTAATCGACACTGTCCTCCTTCCTAAATAAGCTGACACGGATCACCAGCAATCTCACATTTCTACAATTGAATACGAATTAACGAAACTGCACCTCGGGAATCCGAGGTGCAGCTGTTTTGATTTGTTGCTGGGCGATTATGGTGTAGCGGTTGGCTGCGCGCTCGCCTGAGGTGTTGGGGTGCCAGAGACATCCGCCGCAGAAGGAGTTGGTGAGGCTGAGCCAACCGGAGTGAGTGTTACGGTTACGGTCGGCGTCCCCTCCTCCGGAAGACCGGAGAGCAAAATCTGCCAGGCGATGTCGAGATCGTCGGCAGCGGCGACCGGGAAAGCCGGGAGGTTAGATAAGACCATGTCCAGGCGAAGCATGACTGCCTTTAATTCTTCTGCTCGGGATTCGGGAGCATCCACCTGGACCGTTGCCAGCAGGTCACGCGCGATCTGCACATCCTCGCGAGCTAACCCAAAGTTGCTCTGGTACATCGAGAGGCGTGCCCGCGAAAGCAACTCCATCGCCTTTAAAAGATTGATCTGCTGCTCCAGCTCCACCGAGTTGGCTTCGCTTTGCCCTTCCAGATCAGCCAGTGTGCGCTCAAGAGTTTCCAGTGACTCAGTGCGAGCGCTGATCTCTTCTTCAAGCGCAGTCAGGCGTTCGTCCAATTCCGTGAATGATTCACCATTCTGATTCTGCCCATTTTCCATGGCTTCCAGCCTGTCTTGCAAGTCTGCCATCTCCTGCTCTGTCTGCTCCTGTTGAGTCTGTAACTGCCTTACCTCAACAGTATTCTGCTCGACGGGACGGATGAATCTCTGATAGAGCCATGGCAGGGTGAGATATAGAACGAGGCTGAGCACGCCTAAGAAGAACAACAAAAGCACAAGACGAAGAAGGAATCGAAAGAAACGCCCGACGCGGTCTGCGAAGCCGGGACCGGATGCCGCGCGAGGCGGCGCGGGAGGTGGTTCCGGTCTTGCATACACATGGGGCGGATCACTGGAAGAGGCGGGATCGTTCAATTTGACCATTCCCACCGCACGGTCGGGCTCGGAGGGCTCAGAGTCTTTTGGTCGTTTTGTCATGAAAACCTCTATGGGATTTGTTTGCTGACGCGTCGATTGTAAGCGATTTTATTTCACACAGCACGGCGATTGTTTTGTCTTTATGAGTAGTTTTCAGCAACTGCATTGCCGCGAAGACATTCGCCCCGCAATATCCCCTTGCTAAATAAGTCCATCCCTCCCTGCCCAATGTCAGATTGAATTCTGTACCTCGCCATGGCTGCGTCGATCATCTCACGAAGAGTATCGTTAATGTCCTTACGATTCTATCCCGGGCGGAAATCGGTGAGATCTTGCATGATCCAATTACAACAGGCTCCAAACGCAAACGATCCCGTTGATGCGATCGTAGCAAGACCCATCTGAGACCGTTTTCGTGTGTTTTCGATTTCGCGCTGACAGACTCTCTTTAGGAGTTTCCGGCTTCCTTTGCCATATTATCGTATTTTGCTTTCGCTTCATACTCCGACCAACGCCTGCCGATCTCCTCACGAGCCTTCTCCCGCGTGTATCCATACTTCACCTGGAGCATCATGACGAATTTGTCGAACTTCACTTCCGCCTTATCGACCTTAACGAGATCGTATTCAGCCATCAGGCTCCACCAGCCCGTGGCTTGCGCTCGAAACACTTTCCAATTCTCCTCAAAAATTGTTTTGTTCATGACCATGGGAGCCTCCTCCGGGAATGCTTTGAATTTTGGGAGTTTTCGGAATTTCGTTTCCCGTCAACGATCCAGTTCCCCACGCAGAAGCAAAACAAAATTTTCAAACTCAAATTCATTGTACTACGTACCGTAGGTATTATTAGGATTCAGTACCCCCAGACTTTGTTCCCGATCAACTGCTCACTGTCTGCCGCCTTCCGACTCCCACCACCCCATCAACGCCTGCATCGCCAGGCTCGGCGTGGCATCGCCCTGCCTGCCGGTGTTCCAGGTGACGATCAATTCTCTCTTGGCACGCGTGATCCCCACATAGAATAGACGTAAGCGTTCCTTCACATAATCAACCCGTGAAGCAAGCGTTGCGGCGCCTTCCTCGTACCAGTCGTACTCACTGCTAGATGTTGCGGCGTTCAGTTGCGCCAGGGCTTCGGCTTCCAGGTTGAGGTTGTTGCGCAGGAACCATCTTTCTGAAATGAAGCGGTCGTTTGGCTGGTTCGACGGGAAGTCATAATTGTTCACGCTCATCAAGTAGACGCGGTCCCACTCCAGTCCCTTGGCTTTATGCATCGTCGTCACCACTACTTTGCCTTTGTGCTGCTCGGGGTCAAAGCCCGAATCGTCCGCTGAGAAGCCGATGAAACGCCGTTCGTTCTTGGCAATGACAGCAAGTTCTGCCGTCAGTTCGGGCAGGCGCCACTCGCTGTGATCGTCCGCGGCTTTGCGCAGGACCAGGGCAAGCTTGTGCGCTAATGCTAAATCAGCAGCTTCGGTGAAGACATCCTGGGCAAGAGTCAACACGAGCTGGTCAATGGGAAGCGTGACCGCCTCCAGCCAGCGTCGCACGTGGACGCGGAAATTATTCAGTTCTTCGACAACCGCCTCATCGGCGTCCTGTTCTCCCTCGGCGACAACCGCTTCTACTGCCACATCCTCACCTCCTCTTGAGGGAGAGATTGGCGTAAGGACCTCCCCACGAGCAAACGCAAGATTGGGATTGACGTAATCCTCGACATTCCCAACCTTCCGCAGCCGGGCGCTCGTATCGTGGATCAGGGTCTGTCGCTCTTTGACGTCCTTCCACGCCCGCCGCCAAACCTGGTATGCCTTCGACAGTTTCGGTGCGGACGCTGGCTCCGCCAGGTAGGAAATCAGGTTGCTCAACGCGCCCGCCGCTGCACGCGTGTTCGAGGTGCTGCTTAGAAACTCCACATACTCGATGTTCTTCGCCTTGAGAGCGTTGATCACATCCACGCCGCGCAGGTTGCGCGGTACTAATACGGCAACAGTTGAATCAGGATTCTTCGGCAGCCACTTCGCCACGGAGTCAACGATGGCTTTCGTCTCTTCCTCCGCGGTGAGCCGCCTGGTCACGAAGTGGATCGCTGACCGGTCGTTCTCGGGGTTTGGCTGCGGGTCACCGGGCGGGACGGGTTCGATGTATGGCGGCGCGAGGGCAGTGCGCGCTACTTCGATGGGATGTTCGTTCATCACCCAGTCGATCAGGTTATTTGCCAGGTCAATGATGGATTGCTGGGAACGTCCCGACTCAGGCATATCCACGCTTGGGTTGCTGGCGATGAACTCGCGCAGGAGTTCCGGGGAAGCAGTTGTAAACGTTTCGAAGATCGCCTGGTTTGGGTCACCTACGCGCACCCAGTTCCCAGCCGGGCCCGAAAGCAGCGCAAGAATATTTTGCTGCAACTGGCTCGAATCCTGCGCTTCGTCCTCGAGAATATAGGGGAAGCGATAACGCACGCGCTCGAGGTATTCCTCATCCGATTCGAGGATCTCGAGTGCAAGACGAATGAGGTCATCGAAGTCCACAGCGGCGCGATAAGTGAGAGCGCGCTGGTAATCGGCATAGATCTCCAGCCCCAGCTCGGCTAACGGAAGCGGCGCAGGTTGGCGGTCCAGCAGAGCGCGCAGCTTTTCGGGAGTCAGACGCCGGTCCTTGGAGGAGCGGATGAACGCCAGCGCCAGGTTGGATATCATGTCTGGTAACTGGTCGCGGCGCACCCAGTCGCGCTTGTGCTCTTCCATGTTCGGGTCGAGGTATTCATCCAGTGTCTCCGCATGAACGCTCATCCACGATTTGACGGCTTCACGGCGGATGAAATCGGCTTCACGTTCGTCGATGATGCCGAAGCGTTCGTCCAGCCCCACGCGCCCGGACTTCTCGCGGACGATGTCATGTGCCAGTCCATGCAGCGTGCGGACGCGATAGCGATAGAGTGCCTGAAGGGGGTTATCAAAAAAGCGCTTGACGCGGGCTTCGAAGTTGTCCACCGCCGAGTTGACAAGGGTCACGATCAACACTTCCTGGTCGTCGGCAAGGGCGCCGCTGCCGATGATCTGTGCTGCCAGCGCAGAGAGGATCTGCGTTTTCCCCGCACCGGGCACGGCAGCAATGCCGAGACGACCGCCACGATAACGGAGGATTTGTTCCTGAGAGGGTCGAGGGATAAAGTTAAGGGTCATTTTATTAATCTTGAGTTAGGTTAAATAGAGATTGAACATTAGCGGGACAGTTTGCTAAGAACATTATATTGGATTTCCGGAAAGGAAAAATCTGGCAAAACCGCATACAGGAGAGGAACCTGTCTCTCTTCATCGTATCCGACTTTCAAAGTCCGCTTTTACATCCGGCTCCACTTCGATTCTTTCCCTCGTTGGGAGCATAAAGAAATAGTACTCCAACCAGGGTTCCATATCCCGCAAAATTCGGCGGTGTTTTTCATCGTTCAGGATCTGACTTTGATCTCGCTGGAAAAATCCAAACCCAGTCAGGTGATCAAGCTGAATACTTCCCGTAGAGCCGTACAATTCCTGCGTCAGTTCTGCATAGCCAGATGCCACCTGTTCCATATATTCGGTTTGGTACACGATGGGTCCGTTACTGGCAACCATTGTCTCATTTCGATATTGATCCACATACGGAAATACTTGTGCTACCGTGTGAGGGATCACGTGAAACTCATCCATCCAGGCGCACAGGACTCCGTTTGGCGTGAGATGGTTCCTGTAGATGTTTAACGCTTCTTCTGAGTAGAGGTTGTTATGCCCGGCGGTATGCACACGCAGCGGATCGATGGAGATCAGATCGAATTTTTCATCCGGGGAGGCGTTCAGGTAACGGCGCCCGTCATCCACGAGGTAGGTGATCCGAGGGTCATCCAGCGTGACGCGCGCCGAATCCATGTTGCGGCGGAGGAACGGAGCAATCTCACTGAGGAGTTCCACCACCACAATCTCCTCCACATCAGGGATGCTTTTATAAAACAACGTGGAAAACCCACCGCCGAAGCCGATGACCAGAATCCGTTTCGGGCGCGACGCACCGGCACACAGTAAAGACCTCTCTTCGTACAGACCCTGTGCCGGGAACAGGCTGTTGATCTCCCCTCCGATCCAAAACCACCCTGTCTGACGAGGTTTCTGCGTTTCATACGTAAGTGCAAGAACACTATCGCCCGACTCAGAGATGATTGCATCCTGTCCCGTACCGCGGGAGAAGAGACGGTCATAAAACTCGCCGCGCGGGGGCACGAGAAAAAAGCCAATGAGGGCAATCAATCCGA
>DATFHE010000270.1:0-8529 GCA_035248745.1 Anaerolineales bacterium
ATGAATGAAAACGACATGGCGACGATCGCAGAGTTTATCGCGCGCGTTCTTATCAAAGGGGAAGACTCGGCAACCGTTGGAAAAGAAGTCATCGATTTCCGCCTGCCCAGGCAGACTCTGTATTACAACTTTGACAACGAATATCCAACCTGGGCGAAGAGCTAGTCGCTAACGATCAAGCGGCAGTTGGCAAACTTTTCTGATACCCTATTCTCCGCGCAATGCGGCTGCGGGCTGCATCTGACCGATTCGCCAGGCGGGGTACAGGGCAGCAAGTAATGCCGCACCGACTGCCAGCAGGAATGCCTGTACAAAGGGGGCAGGTTGTGCATGCATCTGTAAAGTCCAGCCGAAGGAACGCTGGTTGATCACAAAGATCAGAATCCATGCCAGGATATAACCGGTCGGGAGCGCCAGCAGTCCTGCAGACGCGCCTAACAATCCGGTTTCCCAGAGTGTGAGATGGCGCATCTCGTTGACCGTCAGCCCCAGGGCGCGCAGAATTCCCATCTCGCGTGCTTTCTCAAGCTGTAGAGCAAGCAGAGAACTCAGCACACCGATGAACGCCACCAGTGTCGTGATCAATTGCATTGCAGCAGTGATGGCGAAGGTGCGATCAAACACCACCAGTGCTCCTTCCCTTAACACCCGTCGCGGATTGACCCCTACTGTGGTGAACTCCTTCAACTGCGAACGCAGATCGGCGGTCACAGCATCGGCGTCTACTCCAGGGGGCAGGTACAGCACAACACCATTTAACTGATTATCGTTCCATACGTCTCGATACACATCCAGGCTCATTCGAACCGTGCCGCGGGTGGATGCATAATCTGTGTAAATCCCAGCGATCGGAAACGACTTCCACCCCGTGGGTGTTAGTAACGCGAGGGTCTCACCGGGGGTAGAGATGCCCAGTCGGTTCGCCAGCGGCTCTGAAAGCAGGATTGCTCCATCCCTCATCGCCTCTACTGGATTCTCCTGCGCGACGAGAAACAGGCGGGAGTCCATAGGTCGTTTGAGCTCCGCCGCGATGAGCTCTACAGGACCGTGCTCCGATTCAACAGTGACGTTGCGAATCGTCATACTGGACTGTACCAGAGGATGTGAACGTGCGAGTGCAAGGACCTGAGAGTCGAGCGGTGCATCGAGACGCGTGGCGCTCAGCCCTTGTTCGGCGATATAGATATCGCCCTGCATGGTTTGCTCCAGCCAGAGGATTACGGTTGTGCGAAAGCTGGCGATCATCACCTGCACGCCGATCGTGACCGAGACGGCGATCATCAGCGCAGCGACAGCCACGGCCGTGCGGCTTTGCGAACGGATCACGTTGCGAGGCGCAAGACGACCCAGCAGACCGAAGCCTTTCCCAAGCGGGTTGCTCAAAACGTGCATCAGAGAGGTGGTTACCAGCGGAGTAAGTGCCGCCAGCCCGATGACCAGAGCAGATGTGCCGCCGAAGCTGATGACCAGATTCCGTGTCGGGACGGTAAGAATTACTGCGCCGGTCAACGCGATCAAACCGCCAAGTACAGCCACGATGTTGACAACAGATTGCGCCTTACTTTCCAGCCCCGCCCGTGAAAGCGCCAGTCGTGGCGGGACCGAAGCTGCTTCCCAGGCAGGCGGCGCCGTAGCCAATACGCTTGCAAGGAAGCCTGTCAGCCCCCCCTTAATTAAACTGGAAGCCGGAATTTGAACGCCGCGGACGTTGAGGACAAAATAGAGGTCATTGATGGTCTGGGTCACCATCTGCACCGCGCCCTGCCCGAGAAGGACACCTATGCCTAACCCCAGCAGGGTGCCCAGTGCGCCAACCAGTGCTGCCTCACGCAGGACCATTCCAAAGATCTGTTCCCGCGTGTATCCGATAGTTCGTAGCGTGCCAAACACCGCACGTCTCTGGAGCACAGAAAAGGTCATCGCGTTGTAGATCAAAAACATACCCACCACGAGTGCCAGCAGGCTGAGTGCAGTGAGATTCACCTGGAACGCATTCGTCATCTCCGTTACCTGATCGCTGCGCAGTTCGGAGGAGACCAGCTCTGTTCCGGAGGGGAGTGTCGCGGCAAAGGCTTCTGAGTCAAACGCCTCGGGTAGGATGATGTCAATTTGAGTCAGTTTGCCACTCATGCCGCTCAGGCTTTGAGCCGTCGCGATATCGGTCAGTATCAGGGACTCCAGCGCGCGGCGGGCGAAGCTATCGGAGGGTTCCAGCAGACCCGTGAGATAGGCGTCGCGCATTTCTCCATGGATGGAAATGCGCAGGCGGCATGAATCTTGGATGTCATCCGGGGAACAGGGCTTTAACCCATAGTGTTCTGCCGTGGGAGCAGAAAGCAGAACAGAACCGGGAACCGTCAGTAGGGAGGCGATTGCCTCCAAGCGCGCTCCCTGCTCTGCGCCTCCCACGCCGAGGTAACTGCGAAACGGCGCCTCTGCAAACGGATCGATGCCCAGCAGTGTGAAAGGCACATCATCCAACTGCGGGCTGACGGCGTAGGCAATGACGATCGGCGCGCTTTCTACCGTGCGGCGCCACGTCGGATCTGTGCGCAGGCGGACGTATAGGGACTCGTCCACGCCCTGCGCCCCTGCGACGATGGCGTGCGTTGCGCGCCCCGTCACCGCGGTAGTGCTCAGGTCGAACGCGCGCGCCGCGCTGGCATTGGCAATATCGATCCCGACCATTACCGCCACGCCCAGCGCGATGCCCAGAGTCATGATGGCGAATTGGATTGGATGCCTCAGCAGCGTTCGAAGAGATAACATATCAGCGTTCCGCGAGGAGTTGACCGTGCGAGAGCCGCAGGACCCGGTCGGCGTGGGATGCGGCTTCGAGGCTGTGCGTGACCATCAACAGCGTGCGGCCCTGTTCCCGAGTCAGCCGCGTGAGCATCGACATCACCTGCGCTCCCGTTTCTTCATCCAGATTTCCGGTGGGCTCATCTGCCAGGATCAAACGTGGATCATGAACGAGGGCACGTGCCAGCGTCACGCGTTGCTGCTCGCCGCCGGAAAGTTTTTCGGGGAAGGTTTCCCTGCGGTCGAGCAGCCCCACAGCGTCCAACATATCCTCTGCCTTTTTGCGTGCCAGTGGACGCGGGATGCGGTTAAGCTCCAGCGGCAGGCTGACGTTTTCCCCAACCGTGAGCGTCGGAATTAAGTTATAGAATTGAAAGACAAACCCAATCCGAGCACGGCGGAAGAAGGTGCGCTCTCGTTCAGGTAGTGCAGAAAGTTCCTGTCCCTCCACCCAGATCTGTCCACCGTCGGGCTCGTCGATGCCGCTGATCAGGT
The DNA here is from genome assembly GCA_035248745.1 of Anaerolineales bacterium. Taxonomy (GTDB): domain Bacteria; phylum Chloroflexota; class Anaerolineae; order Anaerolineales; family Villigracilaceae; genus Defluviilinea. The sequence continues at coordinate 3,298 of DATFHE010000270.1, forward strand.
TCAATAATGTGCTCTTGCCGCTGCCGCTCTTGCCGACGATCGCCGTGATTTCACTCGCCTGAAATTCAGCGTGGGCATTCTGCAGGACAACACGCTGCACATCCCCTTCGTAATAGGATTTGGTCAAATCATGGAAGCGAAGAAATGCTGTCATAAATGTGATTGTAGCCGGGATGGATTAGAGGAAACGGATAATTTCGCGCTGACGTATAATCTCTCAACAATGTCTCGCTTTCTCTTGCTTATTCTTACAGTGATTTTGTTGAATTCGTGCGCTCCATCCAATGTGCCGGAAGCCGAAATCCAGGTGCCCGATGTGGTCACTTCTGAAAAAGAGATTGCTGCTGGGTTTCTCGCAGCCGATGGCTCGCGCCCATTGTCCTTCCCCGCTGACTTTGGCGCGCATGAAGACTTCCGCACCGAGTGGTGGTATTACACCGGCAATCTGAGAACACCGGAAGGACGGCATTTTGGCTTTGAATTGACAATCTTTCGCGTGGGGTTGCTGCCGCCTGGAGCAGAACTCCCTGCAGACTCCGACTGGTACGACCGCAGCATATACTTTGCCCATTTTGCGGTCAGCGACATTGCAAACGAGCGCTTTTATGCCTTCGAGCGATACACCCGCCCCGGTCCCGGACTGGCAGGCGCAAAGGCTGCCCCATACCGCATCTGGATCGAAGATTGGAGTATCACAGAGTCCACGTCGCGCGTGTATCGCCTGCAGGCGGGGCAGGAAGAAATTGCACTGGACTTAACACTTACTGACGAAATGGGGGTTGTCTTGCATGGTGAGAACGGCTACAGCCGCAAAGGCGAACAAGCCTCGAATGCCTCGTATTACTATAGCCAGCCGCGCCTGCGTGCGGATGGGGTCTTAAAAATTGATGAAGTTCAGTATCCGGTCAGCGGGCTGGTATGGAAAGACCACGAATTCAGCACCAGTGCCCTCGATGAAAATCAAATTGGCTGGGACTGGTTTTCTCTTCAGTTCGAAGATGGCTCGGCGCTGATGCTCTTCCAATTGCGCGAGCGGGGCGGAGGAACGTCAGCGTCCTCCAGTGCAACTGTCATTGCCGCGGATGCTACTCCGCGGTCGTTGAAAAATGATAATTTTGAAATCGCAGTTTTAGAGGAATGGCGTAGTCCGCATACGCAGGGGGTATATCCTGCCTCGTGGGAACTCCGGCTCGACGAACCGGATTGCGCCTTAAGTGTCCGCCCGTGGATGGCAGACCAGGAAGTTCACTTCCCGGCGGTGACGTATTGGGAGGGAGCTGTACAGTTTGAGGGGAGCTGCAGCGGAGCGGCGGTGAGCGGAAATGGGTATGTGGAACTTACGGGCTATGCCGGGAATCTACCGCTGCCATAAGTGGCTTGGAAATGTCCGCACAGCCTGTCAACTCTGATTTTCGCTCAGTGTCTGCCGGCTTTTTTCAAGCAGGGAACCAATTTCGTCGGTGGCTTCCAGAACTGTGATTCCTTCTACTGCTGCCCATTCCTGGTAGAGAACACTCTGCGTAGCCTGCAGGAAAGCTGTGATGGTGCCATAACTTGGCTTGTGGGCGACAAAGGCAGCTAAATCACGAACAACTTCACATTGAGCAGCGATCGTTCCCTGCTTCAGGTGTGCCATCAATTCAGACTGCCGGAACTTCCCATCCTCGGTTAGAGGCAAGGGAGTGGACTCCAGGATTTTGCGGCAATCCACAATTTCTCTTCGTCCGGCCAGTCTCCGCAACCCTGAGTTCGACCGATCCACCGGCACCCAGACTGTGCTGCCGCCCGGGATGGAAACCTCATAATACTGGCGGCGAACTCCGCGCTCAAATTCCCTCTCTTCCAGCTTGACAATATGGCCTACGCCATGCTGCGGATGGACAACCTGATCGCCAATTTCGAACGTTGCGTGCGCCACTTCGTTAATCACGGCGTCGTTGATTGTTACGGCCACTCTGTTGCTGGCGAAACCCGCCGCGCTCTTCCCGCGGGCGAGCGACACTCACGGCAATCTGGCGCTCCTGCAGAGTGTAACCATTGAACATACTGATTGCCTTACTCGCCTCACTCTGGGAAGCCATCTCCACGAAGGCAAATCCTTTGGAGCGCTGCGTTCCCGGGTCTTTGATCAATGCCACCGAGGCCACATTCCCAGCCTGCATAAAAAGCTCGCGCAGCATTTGCTCGGTGGTTCCATAGGACAGGTTCCCAACATACAACTTTGCTTCCATATCTGACTCCTTTAATGTACCCGTGATTAAGAAAACGCCGTCAACCCTCTGTTTGGGTTGACGGCGACTTAAGCACACTCGACCTTTATAAGATAATACAATTATAGCACACGGAAAGATGTCTTGCCCTGTTCGAAGTGTGGTACACTGTACATCACAGTTGAGAAGTATAACTGGATTTGTGGATCTTAACGCCAACCCTGTTATGGGTTGGCGGTTTTTCTTTACGGCAGATTCAGGAAGGAAGTAAGCATGGAAGCAAAGGTTTGTATCCGAAATTTGTCCAGGACCACGACCCAAAAAGAGTTGTATATCCTGTTTGCAAAAGCGGGGGAGGTCACATCTGTCCATATAATTGAGGATCGCAACAGCGGGGTATCAAAAGGGTTTGCCTTTGTCACGATGAGCGCGCAAAGCGAAGCAGATAAAGCCGTCAGTATGTTCAATTCATATTTTCTGGCTGATAGTCAGTTGATGGTGAAACTTGCCAGACCGAGAGCACGACGCGGGTTTGCGTAGGTCTTTGCGAAGGTGGTTCCATGATCAAATTCGGTATAAACACTTATATCTATCGGCCACTTAAACAGGTATTTGCTTTTGTTGCCACGCCTGAGAACGATTTTCACTGGCAATATGGAACCCTGCTATCAACCAGGCTCTCCGACGTTGAAATGGGTGTTGGAGCGCTCTTTCGATCCGTAAGTAATTTTATGGGCCGGCGCATGGAGGGCGTTTATCAGGTTACAGAATACGAGCCTGATAAAAAGTATGGATTCAAATCGCAGTCCGGGCCAATCGTGGTCTATATCTTATACATGTTCGAAGTCATGAAAGGGAGCACAAGGATTGATCTGTTTGCCCAGATTACCCCAGGTGCTCAGGTTAAGCCCAACAACGCTTCTATCGAAAGAAGACTCCGGAAGCAGTACCGGGAAAACTTTAATCTATTGAAGGATCTCCTGGAAGCAAGACCCCTGGATACATCGACTTTCCCTCCCATTGTAGAACGCCAGAATTCCCCATAATGGTTCTTCCTGTTTCACCAAAAAAAAGACTCGGCGACCGAGTCTTTTTTGATATGTACGGAAACCAGAGTATGGGATTCGCGCTCGCTTGTCTTTCCCGGGTTCCGTGTTGAATTGTAGTTTACTCAACCCCGGTTCAACTGGATGTAAAGAGAACCTGATGCATGCTGTGGAGCTAGGTCTGCGGCTCAACCACAAGTTTGATTGCTGTCCGCACCTTATCTTCAATCGTGACATCTGCAAATTCGGGCACGCAGGTGACATTGATACCATCATTCTTCAAATACCCGGTTGCCAGAACGAGCGCCTTGATCGCCTGATTGACGGCTCCTGCGCCGATGGCTTGCACTTCGGCTCGATGGTGCTCTCGAATCACACCTGCGATGGCACCGGCAACGGCAGAGGTGCGAGAGGTTGCAGAAACTTTGATCATATCCATGTTGGCCTCCAAAACTATAATGTTTTTGTTTCTCTACTTTGCTTCTATATCGGTTGGTTCGATACAAAGTCTGGAAAGGTAAACAGTTGTTTACCTGCCAAGCTTAAGGTTCTCTCATCCTGCGACGCCAGATGACCCAATTAAAATTATTGTAAAATAGAAAAACCTGTGGTTCAATAGCCATGCACTATATTTTGCCTAGATGTTTGTACTGATTATTGGAGACATATTGTCAGACAAATCCACACGCTCTTTTTGCTGTCTCATTCAAAACTATTCACGGAGAAGATATGTCAGCAGAAAAAGTTCGCGTTGCCATTCTTGATGATCATCAAAGCATCATCGATGGATATATTTACAGGTTTAGTAGTGTCCCTGAAATTCAGGTGGTTGCCACAGCCAACTACGGCGAGGAGTTGGAGGCGTTATTAGTTAAACATCAGGTGGATGTACTGTTGTTGGACTTAAGCGTCCGCACCTCTGCTGAGAATCCCAATCCGTTTCCCATTCTGCACGTCATTCCCAGGCTGCTTCAGAAGTATGCGAATCTCAGCATTCTGGTCATTTCGATGTTTGCTGAACCTGGCTTGATGCGATCGCTGATCGAAGCGGGTGCCAGCGGCTATATCTTAAAAGATGACCAGGCTGCATTCCGAGAGCTGGGCAATGTCGTCTTGTCTGTGGCGCATGGAGGGATATTTTTCAGCAAAAAGGCACACAGCCTCTACATGCAGGCGGACAGCATAGAAAATGGGGAGCGCCTGACCCCGCGTCAGTTGGAAGTGATCTCGCTCTGCGCTGCCTACCCGGATGCAAGCACGGCAGACCTGGCACAGATGATGTCTATTTCCAATTCGACGGTGCGGAACCTGCTCTCCAGCCTGTACTTGCGGCTTGGCGTCCACTCACGCACGGCAGCGGTGGAAAAGGCACGTGAGATGGGACTGGTGACTCCACGCCCGCCTTCGCTCGCGGTGTGATTTGTAGGGCGGGATACCATCAGCCTACCCTAGCTGAAATCTGCCAGTAGATCTGAAGAGCCGAGGCTGCGCAATTCCTCGCTCAGGTAAATTTCCCCTTTTAAGATGCGCGAAATACCACTCAGAATGCCGAGTGGGTTATCTTTGATCATATAGCCGCGTGCGCCCAATTCCAGCGCGCGGCGGGCATGCTGCAGCGACAAATGCCCTGAGAGCATAGCGCAGAATAGATTGGGGTGTTCTGCGAGTATGGCTTCCAGCAGGTTTACACCACTCATATCGGGTAGGGAATAATCTGCCAGAACCAAATCCACTTTCGATTCGCGCAAATACCGGAGTGCCGCGTCTGCACTTTCCGCCACTGCCACAATCTGTAGATTGGGGTTTTGTGCCAGTATACTGAGCAGGGCTTTCGCAAAGCCTGCGTGATCTTCCACAAGCAGGATCGAAGACATATTTATCTGTCTAATACCATACATTCTGATAATCGTAAAGCTAACTTCATCGAACCTCTTCACTCACGTAAATTTCGCCTCTTAGCACGCGCTGAATTCCAT
>DATFHE010000271.1:0-2214 GCA_035248745.1 Anaerolineales bacterium
AGGTGACAGATGCAGATTATCCGGAGGGCGAAATCGGTTTCTATACCGAGAACCTGTCGAACACCAATACGCATGTCCATTTCAACACACTGTCGATCCGAAGCGTCAAGTTTGCGTTGCTGTGCAGTATCAACGAAGGAGGCACTGTAAACGTGCGGAATGGACCGGGGCAAGCCAATGCTACGATTGGCACGTTATCGAGTGGTGATACCGTCAGAGCCCTTGGAAAAAGTTCGAATAACTGGATTCAAATCGTGATGGAAGGGAGTGACACACCAGGCTGGGTTTCCTATTCAGAAGGATATATGACTTGTACCCCGTCAGTCGATCTCTTCCCGGTCGTGAATCCGTAAGGGAACGGTTATCTTGGAATAAAAAAGGCACTCAGAGAGTGCCTTTTTTATTCCATTTACTTTTTCCATGCAAGGTCTCTTAGATTTCCTGATTGCTTGCGGCGACGACCTCCGCCATGATGGAGAGTGCAATCTCCTCCGGGGTTCCGGCGCCAATCTTGAGCCCAATCGGACCATGCAGCCGGTTTAAGTGCTCCTCTGCCAGCCCCTCTTCGAGAAGACGCTGGCGGCGCTTCGCCTGCGTGGTTTTACTCCCTAACGCACCTACATAAAACGCCGGGCTGGGCAACGCAATCTTTAATGCAGGGTCATCCAGCTTCGGGTCATGCGTCAGCATAGCGATTGCTGTAGAGCGGGTGAACGGAATTTCCTGAAACGCGTCCTCAGGCCATCGCTGAATCAACCGATCGACGTTTGGGAACCGTTCCTCGCTGCCGAACGCACTGCGGGGATCTACAACCACGGTGCGATACCCAAGCGTCTTTGCCAGCGCCACCAGTGCAATCGTAATGTGGACTCCACCCACGACGATGAGCGTCGGCGGCGGTGCTATCAGTTCGATAAAAACTTCCACATCCTCGTTTAGCATGGCGCGATGCGATACTCCCCGTACCAGAGCTTCTCTCGCGACAGCAAGAGCCTTCTCGCCTACCTCGTTGGTGAAAGCCCCCGTGACTGTTCCATTCTCTTCCACGAACATTTCACGGCCGAGTAATTCAGCCGGACCACGAATAACAGTCATCAGGACGGCAGATTTCTCATCGGTGATCACAGAACGCAACGCTCGAAAGAATGCCTCGTCCAGCGGTTTTACAAAAATATCAATACTTCCCCCGCAGGCAAGGCCCACCTCCCAGGCAGTCTCATCTGCCACGCCAAAATGCAAAAGCTGCGGACGATTCGATCTCAAGACATCCACGCCCGCTTCGTAGACCGCACCTTCCACACATCCGCCACTGACCGAGCCGGTAATCTTCCCATCGGGCGTAAGCGCCATCTTAGCGCCGGCGCGACGTGGGGAGGATCCCCAGGTTTGAACGACGGTTGCCAGCGCGACAGGTTTATTCTCTGCGCGCCATCGATCCAGATCAGGCAGAATATCGCGCATGAAGTTCTCCCTTGTAAGGCGGAATGGTATTCCGCCTCTCACAAATTTGGCAGGAGGCCATCCCACCCTACTCTCAAACCTCTGCAGGCTGCCTGGGTCATTCTCGCGTAACAGCCGTCAGATTCATCGTCAGCAATACCCCCGGCTTCGGGAGCTCGCTCACCCCGATCACAGTGCGGGCGGGTCGGTGATCCGCCATCACCTCGATATACGCACGGTTCATTTCCTCGAAGTCACGCATGTCCTTCAAAAAGACGTTGATGTGGATCACCTGCGTAAGGTCCGAACCCACAGACTCCAGCATCACCTGAAATGACCGCAGGATCTCCCTCGCCTGTGAGTATACATCGGGTCCGGCTAATTGACCTGTCCCCGGGTCAACCCCGGCTGTTCCGCCAATGCTGATAAATGGACCAACCTTGGCGACGTGACTGTACGGACCGATAGGTTTCGGCGTATTCGCTGGCGTGGACGTTTCTACGTGGTTTGTCATAGTAGTTGTTAATATATCAGAAGAAAGCCCCTACAAGTTCCCATGTGCAAGGAAACCCTGTAGGGGCTCGCTGTTCAGAAACAATACAGATGCCGATCTACACGTCAGGCTGCATGGTCCGTTTCAATTTTCTGGCGCACCTGATCGTAGAACTGCGCGGCAAGTTTTTGCGAGACGGGCACCATGAGCCGTGCCGCCAGGCTGGCTAACTGCCCCGAAATGTTGACATCTGCCGTCCAATGGACATTCGTCGCGCCATC
>DATFHE010000272.1:0-2720 GCA_035248745.1 Anaerolineales bacterium
ATAACGATACGGCGCTGCGTGCTGCCAACGAGCAGTTGGCGGCGGCGACCGGCGCTCACAAGGAAGCAGAACGCCTCCTGAAGCAAAGCGAAGCCGACGTGGAAAAACAACGAAGCAAGATTGAACAAACCGAGGCAAGCCTTTATGGCGGGAAAGTGCACAATCCAAAGGAATTACAGGACCTGCAAAAAGATGGAGCGTCCTTGAAACGTCACCTTGAGACGCTGGAAGAGCGCGAATTGGAAGCTATGATCGCCGTGGAAACAATAGAAAAAGAATTACAAGCGGCAAACACAGATCTCGAGCATGTACAATCCAAGCTGAAAGAACAGCATAAAGATCTGGCACAAGAAAGCGAAACGCTTCACAAGCATCTTGAGCGCCTCCATTCGGAACGCCAGGCGGTGGTCACGGATATCGCCAGCCGGGCTCTAGCTGTTTACGACCAGCTGCGAAAACAGAAACGCGGACTCGCGATTACAACCATTGCAGATAACTCCTGCGAAGCCTGCGGCACTACACTTACTGCTTCACAGCAGCAGAGTGCGCGTTCCACAAGCCAGTTATTCCACTGTCCCACCTGTGGTCGGATCCTGTATGCGAATTAAAGTTTCTCCCCGGCTTCTCATGCGAAATCACGGCTAACGAATGGATACCATCTCGTTTGTCATTGGTTTTGCGAGCGGCGTTTTGTTCACCTGGCTGCTGAGCCGGGTCCGCCCACTGCTTGCCCAGATCCGGGAAAGCGCAAAAGAGCGACGCGAAACCGCGCTGGTGCGACGTACGAGCGGCCTGGAAGATAACCACCGCCGCCTGACACTCCGCCGCGCTCAGGGGATGCATTTGGCTGCCTCGCTGTTCTCATTGGATGACATTTTGCAGGAACCGCGTTTGATCGCACCACCGGCACTCGTCGAGCCGGGAGTGATTGGAATCCAGGAAGACATTATTTCACAGACGCTTCCTTACATGCCGGCCTGGCCAGAGCTGGCGGCAGTCTACCGCGCGCCGACTATCGGTGCGGCAGAGGCGATTGCCGGTGGATCGAACATCGTGATCGTCGGCGCCGCAGGGGCAGGCAAGACAGTTGCCCTGGCGCATCTTGCATCCCTGGCTGCTAACCTTAAGGTCAGGCTCGATCCCAACTCCGATTTAGAGGCAGTTCCCTATTTCTATCATGTCGCAGACCTGCAATTTCCGTTCGACGGATCGCGGGATCCTGCCACACAGATCATCAACGCTGCCAGTGAACACGCACCGATTTTCGACTTAAGACGTCTGCCAGGGTTCATCCAGCAAACGCTTAAGAATGGACAAGCCCTGCTCCTGATCGATGGCTTCGATGAGCTTGAGCCAGCAGGACAGGGGCATGTTGTGGAGTGGTTCAAAGCGTTATTACAAGCCTATCCCAAACTCAGGATCGTCACCACAGGCTGCCCGAATCAACTTCATGGTCTGATCCGCCTCGGTTTTAGCCCTTTAGCACTGATAACGTGGGACTCGTCCAAGGTTTCGCGCTTCATCCAGCAATGGGGTCAATTATGGTCACGAACAACATTGGAAGCCACCGACCCAACCAGACCCGAACAAGTGGATCCCATCCTACTCAATACCTGGTTGACTCTGGACAATGCCGGTCTCACTCCTTTTGAACTGACTCTCAAAGTCTGGGGTGCCTACGCAGGAGACAGCCTGGGCTCTCGTGTGCTGGATGCAATTGCGACTCATGTCCGGCGCCTGGCTCCGAGCGGCACGCCTGTGGCGGCGTTGGAATTGCTAGCGATGCAGGTCGTGCTTACCCTGCAACCCGTCTTCGACCCTCGCCAGGCACGGACCTGGGTGAAACAATATGACATCGTGGAGGATAAACCCGTCGAAAACACCGGGATGGTTCCAGTGTCCGACGCTGAGGAAGACCCTGCTCTCAGCGATTCACAAAGGATCAAGATCCGAGGACCAAAGGCAAACGAAGCAGTGCCTTCTTATGGGCTGTTGAGCAAAATGGTCGAAAGCGGACTTCTGATCTCACACTCGGATCACAAGATGCGATTCCTGCATCCCGTACTAAATGGCTACCTCGCGGGACAGGCGATTGGAGACAATGGCGCGGGTACAACTTTGCATGCTTTGCCAGATTGGGACGGCAAGACGGTATCCCTGCGCTATCTGGCTGCACGGGCAGATGCTTCTACTATCGCGGATACTATGCTGAAAGAATCAGAGCTGCCGCTGCACCGTCAGAGTTTTGCCGTCGCCCGCTGGCTACGGGATTCTCCAAAGGAAAGTGTGTGGCGCGGTAAAGAATTCGCACATCTGTTGGCGATCCTTCAAGCGGAAGGACAACCTCTCGGCTTACGAGGGCAGGCCATGGCAGCATTTGTCACGAGCGGCGATCCGGGCGCGGCAACCTTGTTCCGCCAGCTCTTAAGTTCAAGGTCTTTTGAGTTGATCCCGCTTGCTGCGTTAGGGAGTGGCGCGCTGAAGGATGTGAAAGCGATCGAGGCGCTGGAAGAGCTCATGCACGCGCCGGTCGGTTCGGTACGGCGTGCGGTCTGCCTGGCTTTGGTGGCGATCGGCACGGAAAAATCGCTGGAAGGTGTCGCTCGCGCGCTGATTCAAGGCGACGAAGAACTCAGGCGCGCCGCCGCAGAAGCCCTGGCAAACGACCCTGTCGAAGGACACGCGATGCTCAAGGAAGGGGCAACACTTACGGATATCCT
>DATFHE010000273.1:0-4384 GCA_035248745.1 Anaerolineales bacterium
CATTTCAATGGACGAGATCTCGATGCTTTCGGGTAAGCCAGTCACCAAGTTGCGTCCGCGCACTTCCATCGTCCTCTCAGGCTGCAATGGATACGCCGACCCGATCTTCCATTTGATCTGTTCGGCGATCCCCTCACCTACCAGCAGATTATACTTATTGCGCAGGTACTGCACGATATCCTGATCCATCTCATCACCAGCTACGCGCAGAGACCGAGAAGCCACGACCCCGCTCATCGACATGACCGCAACCTCCGTAGTGCCTCCGCCGATATCCACGACCATGCTCCCCTTGACCTCTGCAAGTGGAAGCCCGGCGCCCAATGCTGCGGCGATCGGCTCCTCGATCAGGAACGCAGACCGCGCCCCGGATGCCATGACCGCATCATAGACGGCGCGCTTTTCGACTTCCGTCACGCCGGTAGGTATCCCAACGACGACTCGAGGGCGCGGTAATGGCACAACACTCTGTTCATGGACTCGACCAATAAAGTATTCCAGCATCACCTGTGTAATATCAAACTCCGAGATCACACCGTCTCTTAAGGGGCGAATCACGGCAACACTGCTGGGAGTGCGGCCCATCATTTCCTTGGCTTCGAGACCAATGGCGAGAGGCTGACGTCCACGCTTATCGATCGTTACCCAGGAGGGCTCATTAATAACAATTCCCTTGCCGCGTACGTTAACTAATGTGTTGGCGGTCCCCAGGTCAATTGCAATATCCAGTGAAAAAAGGCCCAAAAGCCAATTTATCGGGTTAAAGGCCAAAGCAGGCTCCTCAATGAGGCTAGCAAAGTAGTTTGAATTGCTGAGATATTATACCTAACAATTCGTATCCACGCGCCTACGCAGGGGGTTAATATACCGAGTATCACCATACCTTAACCCTACGTGAAGGAGACTCCATGTCAAACATTGCACTTGTAACAGATAGCACGACTTACATGCCGCCTGATTTGGTGAGAAAATACAATATTTCGGTTGCACCGCAGGTGTTGATCTGGGGCGATCAGACGTATAAAGATGGTGTGGACATCGAGTCTCGCGAATTCTTCACCCGATTAAAAACAGCCAAGGTAATGCCGACTACATCCCAGGTAGCCGTCATTTCCTTCCAGGAGATCTTTCAGGAGCTGGTGGACAAAGGGCAGGAGGTGATCGCGCTCCTGGTATCCTCCAAGCTTTCAGGCACCACGCAATCTGCCATGCAAGCCCGGGACTTGATGGGCACAGCCAGAGACAAGGTCAATGTGGTGGATAGCCAGTCGGTGGCGATGGCTCTTGGGTTTCAAGTACTGGCGGTGGCGCGGGCGCTGGAGGATGGCGCGAGCCTTAAAGACGCTATCGCCCTGGCAGAAACATCGTACCAGAATACCGGCGTCGTCTTTGCCGTCGATACACTCGAATTTCTGCATCGCGGCGGGCGCATCGGCGGGGCGCAGCGCTTCCTGGGGACGATGCTGAACATGAAGCCTATCCTTGCTATTCAGGATGGGCGCGTGGAAGGCGTGGATCGCATCCGCACGAAAAGCAAGGCACACGACCGCGTCCTGGAACTGGTGACGGAAAAGATTGCAGGCAGGACGCCGGTGCGGTTGGCAACACTTCATGCCAACGCCGCAGAAGATGCGAAGGCGCTTCTCACGAGAGCAGAGCAGGCGTTTAATCCCGTAGAGAGTGTCTTCACCGAAGTCAGTCCCACGGTGGGTACACATGCAGGACCCGGCACAGTGGGGCTTGCGTTTATGGCTGGACTGTAATTGCCTCTTATTGTCCAAACCTCTGCGTGCGAAGTACTTCGCACGCAGAGGTTTTTTTACGCTTCGCCTGCGTGTATAATCAAAGATATGAGCCCCCCAGATCCTCTTGCCCATAGCGCCAGAGGCGACACACCGCTGGCACACCGGACGGCTCCCCTTGTCATCGGTATTGCAGGTGGCTCGGGTTCCGGCAAGACAACCGTTGCCCAGGAAATCCTGCAGCGGGTAGGACCGGACCGAATTGCGTTTCTCCAGCACGACTCGTATTACAAAGATCTGAGCGGGCTGCCTCCCACCCAACGCGCCGAAGTCAACTTCGATCATCCTTACTCCCTCGAAACAGACCTGCTGATCGAACACATTGCTACCCTGCGCGACGGGAAAGCTGTAGAGGTACCCATCTACGATTTCTCCCGCCATAGCCGCACCACCCAGACATTTACAGTTCAACCTCGCCGCGTGATCCTGGTGGAGGGGATTCTTATTTTTACAGAGCCAGCGCTGCGAGACATGTTCGACGTCAAAATCTTCGTGGACACAGACTCAGACCTGCGCCTCATCCGCCGGCTCGAGCGGGACATTGCCGAGCGCGGGCGAACCGTCCAGTCTGTGATCCGACAATACCAGACCACAGTCCGCCCGATGCACCTGGAATTCGTCGAGCCGTCCAAACGCTATGCAGATGTCATCATCCCCGAAGGCGGTTTCAATATGGCCGCGCTGGATATGGTCGTGGCAAGAGTCGATTCGCTTTTGAAGTAAAAGGAAACCTGTCTGGTTTACAAATCATAAGGAGAGAATTAAATGGCACAACAATGGTCGAAACCACCTGAGATGCAGATCGACCCCAAGAAGAAGTACAAAGCCCATATGGAGACCGACAAAGGCACAATGGTCATTGAGCTGTTTGCCGATAAGGCTCCCAGGACCGTGAACAACTTTGTTTTCCTGGCACGTGAGGGATTCTATGAGGGTGTGATGTTCCATCGAGTGATTTCCAATTTCATGGTGCAGGGCGGCGATCCGACCGGGCGCGGCTCCGGAGGTCCGGGTTATAAATTTGAGGATGAATTTCATCCCAGCCTCAGGCATGACAAGCAGGGCATCCTCTCGATGGCAAATGCTGGACCCAACTCGAATGGTTCACAGTTCTTTATCACGCATGGACCTACGCCTCATTTGGATAACCGACACAGCGTCTTTGGCCAGGTTGTGGACGGACTGGATGTGCTGATGTCCATCCCGCCGCGTGATCCGGGTAATGTTAATGCACCGGCTGTAAAGATCAACCGTGTCACCATCGAAGAAACCGAATAAAAAAGCAGCAACCAGAAAATCAAAGCATCCGCAGAACCTGTCAAACGGTAGTTCTACGGATTCTTCGCGCGCCGCTTCACCCCATCCTGAACAAACCGTCCTTTCAGAGGTCGTCCAACCGAGGGCATACAACAAACCCGGGAGTTCAAGATTCCTGACAAACCTGCTGCGCATCCTGGCATTGTTTTCGGTCGTCGGCATCACACTGTACATTTACAGCATTCGCAATCACGTGGAGCAATTTGCCGGTTTCGGGTATCCCGGTATCTTTTTGATTGCACTGCTGGCGAATGCCACGGTATTACTCCCGGCGCCCGGCGTCGCGGTCATTTACGCCATGGGCGCCATTTTCAATCCGTTTGGGGTGGGGCTGGCAGCCGGGCTCGGTGGGACGATCGGAGAGCTTTCCGGCTATCTGGCAGGCTTTAGCGGCCAGGCGGTTGTAGAACGGATGGACATCTACAACCGCATCAAACCCTGGGTGGAGAAATACGGCGGCTGGGCAATCCTGGTGCTTTCTGCGATTCCCAACCCGTTCTTCGATATCGCTGGGATCGCTGCAGGGATCGCCAAAATGCCGCTGCGAACGTTCATCCTTTTTTCAGGGATTGGTCAACTGATCAAGATGACTGCCTTTGCCCTGGCAGGTCATTACTCCATCTCACTGCTTTCTAACTTCTTCGAATAAGGAGAGTGAAATGACTGAGTACAACAAGATCGATGCCTATCTGGAAGAGAACCTGGATACCAGCCTCGCAGAGCTTTCCCGGCTGGTGGCGCAGCCGAGCGTTGGCGCCCAGAATTTGGGGATGAAGGAATGCGCCGCCCTCGTCGGCGAGATGCTCCAGGCGCGCGGCTTCGACGTGCAGATCATGGACACACCCGGCGCGCCGGTGGTCTTCGGCGCGCGCAAAGGCAAGTCGGATAAGACCCTGCTGATCTACAACCATTACGACGTCCAGCCGCCCGAGCCGCTCGAGCTGTGGGAGACGCCGCCCTTCGAGCCCAGCCTGCGGGATGGCAAACTGTACGGGCGCGGCGTCAGTGACGACAAGGGACATATCGTCTCGCGTTTATTTGCGCTTGACGCCTTGCTCGAAACCGAAGGTGAACTCCCGTGCAATATCAAGTTCATCATCGAAGGCGAGGAGGAAACAGCCAGTATTAACCTATTCGAGTTTGTTGCAAAGAATCAAGACTTATTGAAAGCTGATGCCTGTATGTGGGAATTCGGCAGCGTAGACCACCGCGACGTGCCAATGCTCTACCTCGGCTTGCGCGGCATCTGCTACGTGGAGCTGAGC
>DATFHE010000274.1:0-5686 GCA_035248745.1 Anaerolineales bacterium
CTCGCGCAACAGCACACAATCTGGGTCACTTTGCCAGAGGATGTGATTGGCAAAATTCCGACAGGATTGGTCACGCAACAGCGATTGTGCAGAGTAATCTCCACTCCAGGCGACGCCCACATCTCGGCCGATGCGCACCCCGTCTACTAATCCAATTGAGGCCCATAGGGGACAACCACATCCCAGCCAGAGCGCTTCCCCGATCTCTTCACGGATCATCTCTGCCACACGACGCCAGACCTCGATGCGTGTCATACCGGGCGTATGCCAGAGAGCACGGTCGGGACCATATTCGCTGCCGAAGTGCATAAAATCCGTTTTGAAATATTCGCATCTCCACTCCTGCCGCCAGGTGCGAAACACGTTTCTTAGATACGCAAACGCATCTGGATGGGTGGTGTCAAGAATGTAGTACTCCTCACTGCGTTTATGCCAGCGAAATTCCCCATAGAACCGCATATGCGCCAGTGGTTTTCCATCAATCCTGTCTTTGATAACCCAATCTGGATGGTCACGGTACAGATGGCTGCGATTACCGACCATAAATGGTGCAATCCATAGACCCGGGATGAATTCCGCGAGGCGAATCTCATCCAGCAGATATTTCATACCGCGCGGAAATTGCGGCTTGACTTCCAGCCAGTCGCCCATTTCCGGGGTAAACCCATCATCGATTTGGAAGACACGCATGGGGAGGTTTTGCCTCCTGGCAACGGTTTCAGCGGCGTGCAAATGTTCGAGAATGTTTTCTTCATTGATGTACGCATACAGGTTGTACCAGGAACACCAACCCGTGATCGGAGGAGAGGAAACGCGTGGCGGGGTAGGAGAAGCACTTGCTACGATACGAGCCCATTCCCGCAATCCGTTCTCAATGTCTTCCTGATCGAAAATGACCAACTGTTCCGATTCACATCTTTGCAAGTTTGAACGATCCTTGCGATCCCACCAGGTTTGGATGATGAGAGCGGGCGGTTGGCGGCTTATGTCAAATGTGAACGTCTGCTGGAAGCGGTCATGCCGGTCGAAGCCGAGGATCAAGCTCCCGCTTCCATAACGAGGCAGGAATTGACACATCCCGTATCCTGTTTCGACACGTGGCATCCCTTCCTCGATGGTAGGTAGCGTATCTGGCTGAACGTAATAACTACCATCCCAGCTGAAATAGCCATTTCGTAGAAATTGTCGTACGTTCTCGACCTGTTCAAACCGTAACCCAAATGAATCCAGAATCAGGTCTAACGGAAGTCTTTCCAGCCAATACCGAATGGATGTCCTTTCCTCCTGATGAATCACCTTAAGTCCAAATGCACTTCCGCCTAGTGAAAGTGATGTGTATCGTAACTCGATTTGTTCACTATCAGAATGGATTACATCGCACGTCCATTCTCGAAGTGACATGTTGTTGATGACAGGTCGCATGTGACGCAGAGTTATATGCGCCGTTTCCAGAGTGATTGAATTTTCAGAAGAGAGCCAGAGCTTCACAGCAGGGACACCTCGCGATGTGTGTCCGCCGATTGGGTCGCGGCCAATGCCATATCGAGTGATTTCGCTCCCTCGCGCAACGGCGTGCGTGTCTGGCCGTCGATACGGATGGCGTTCAGCAAGTCCTGCAATTCGGCGAGATAAATATTTTTGTCCTTGCTGATCGTCTCCGTGCGTACGGGGGATTCGGCAGTGAAGTGAAGCTGCGCGTTGTTAGCATTGCTGAATTCCCCCGTTAACTTTTGCGCGACTACACGGTAATCGTTGATCCACTTACCAGGGATCGCGCCGTTCGTCGCGTAAATCACTCCAAGGGCTCCATTCTGGAATCCAAAGACCGTCGCGCTGACATCCTCCACCGTGTAATCGGCGATCTCGCGGTGGAACAGGTTTTCCTGGCGGCTATAGACGCTGACCGGGTCACCCATCAGATAGCGCATGAGGTCGACCATATGGATCACCTGCTCCACTAACTGCCCGCCGGATTTGCTCCGATCGCGCCACCACGCTGCATGGAGCGAGTTGCAAAAATAGCGGGCGCTCATTAAGCCTGTAGAACCAGCTTCCCCGGAAGCAATCAATTCCTTGAGCCGTTCAACGGCGGCACCAAAGCGGGACATAAAACCGACCTGCGTTTTGATACGTGCCTTTTCTGCCGCCTCGACCATTCGCCAGGCATGTTCGGAAGAAAGGGCGATTGGTTTCTCGATGAGGAAGTGAACACCATGCTCCGCTGCCGCTTCGACTTCATCCGAGTGTGCGAACGGAGGCAAACAGATCACGGCAAGGTCGAGGTTCGCTTTCTCAAACATTTCGCGATGATGGGTAAAAATGCTTCCTTTTCCTCCTGTGTACTCTTCGGAAAACCGGCGAGCATTAGTGTCATGATGGTCGCAAAATGCAGTCAACTCGATTTCGTCTGACAGCGTGATTAAGTTTTTGGCGTGCACTCTGGCGAAACCGCCGCAGCCCAGAATCGCCGTCCGTAGTCTTTTCATGCGATAACCCTTTCCAATGGAAATAAGCTCTACTATTGCGAGAAATCCAGCACTACCTGCAATGCCTGGTCTGGTGTTTCGTCCAGGATTTGAAACCCTTGCGCGGCTTCTCTAAAGGGAATGACATGGGTAATGATCGGTTGAAGGTTGAGCAAGCCTTGTGCCTGTAAGTCCATGATGGTGTGGATCAGGCGAATCCGATCCCAGCGGTAACTGAGAGCCGGGTCAACGTTCGAGATCTGCGAACAAACCAGATTAATGCGGTTGTGGTGAAATTCCTCTCCTAAAAATAAGCCCTGCGCCTCGCCCTGGAAAAAACCCATTGCCACGACCCGCGCAGAGTACGCCGCCGCTCGCACTGCCTCGTGTAGCGCTCTTGCATTACCTGTTACTTCAAGCGTGACATCCGCCCCGCGACCACTTGTCAGATCTTTGATCTGCTCGGCGGGCGATCCTTCTCGGGGATTAAACCCACGCTCGATGGCACCCAGTTCTTTCGCCAGCTCCAGCCGTTTGTCGATCAGGTCCACACCGATCACATGCGCACCGGAGAGTTTCGCCAGCTGCGCAATGATCTGTCCCAGCACGCCCAGCCCGAAGACAGCCACTGTTTCACCCACATGGATGTTAGCGTCCAGAATTCCGTTGAGAGCAATGGGACCGAGATGAGAATAGATGGCGAGAATGGAATCCAAACCTTTTGGTTTGAGACGCGGTTTTGCATACTCTTCATCCACGACATGGTGCGTGCGATGCCCCCAGGTTCCGTAAATCACATCACCCACCCCCACGGACCGAACTTCACTACCCACTTCGGTCACTTCGCCAACTTCTTCATAGCCCCATCCACTGACGGGATAAGTGAGTTCTGGTTGCTCTGCGGGAACAAAGAGCTTGCGTGCTGCATCCCAGCGCTTGTGCAGATAAGGATTGCTGCCGCGATAGGCAGTCAGTTCGGTCCCCGCGCTGATGCCGGAATATAACGTGCGCAGGCGCACTTCACGCGGTCCGAGCGGCTGGTCCTCAAACGATTCGAATCCGACGGTTCGTGGTGCGGTGAAGACGACGACTTCTCCCATAAGGATTGACTCCTGAACATGAGTGGATTGTTGGTGCTAAAAATCTCTACGCAAACTTGTCAATGCAAAGGCATTATAACTCTGGCGGTCGAGCGGACTGTTTACAAGGCATAGTAGAATACTCACACTGCGTTGCTTACACCATGATTAGAAATAAAAACTGGAGATGACTTCACTTGGGACAGTCTGCTGACCTCGATCTTTGGCTGCAAAAAGCTGCTGAACTGCTCGAAGGGAATCGTATTCATATTGATGGGCATTCCTATACAGCGCCGTCATTGGACACGGTTGATTTCGGGCGCAAAGATTACGCCAATCAATACTTATGGGATTCCTGCTTCCATGCCATCATCTGGCGCTGGATTGATCCGCAGAAAGCGCAGGCAGAGTTATTGAGCCTTGTCTCGCGTCAAGTGGAGGAAGGTCCGGATGCAGGAATGATTTCACATTGTAATTACTGGCGCAACGAAGGTGGCTGGCTTTGGAGCCAGCCGGAGCGCAGCTCGCTTACACATCCGCCCTTGATTGCCGTGGCTGCCAATCTGGTGTTCGAGCACAGCCATGATCTCAAATTTCTGGCTACCATTTACGAGAAGGTAGAGAGATACCACGATTGGTTCGACCGCCGCCGGGATCCCGATCACGATGGGCTGGTGTGTATCATCCATCCCTGGGAAGCGGGAGGGGACGCGCCTCCGCGCTGGGACAGCTTTTTGGGACTCGAAAAATACACCCCGGAAGCCGGGCGCGCGGCGCGCATCAACATGGTGAACGAATTGGTCCGCTATGAGTATGATCCTGTTCTTCTCGCTGGGAACGGCTGGTTCCATGTGGAATCATTAGAGATGAATGGAATCCGCGCGGCAGATCTGGAAGCAATGGCGAATATCGCACTGGCTTTGGGAACGACGGCAGAGTCATCTAATTGGTTAGCGCGAGCGGATGCGGTTCGTGAGGGATTCCGATCCAAGATGATCGTAAATGGATTGCCCTACGATTTGTCGGGACCGGATGAAATGCCCATCCTGCAAGCCAATGCGGGTCAGTTCGTGACGCTCTTTGGTGGGCTGCCAACACCGGAACAAGCCGAGCAACTGGTATGCCAGCTTCAAGAGGCGAACTTCTGGAAGGCATTTCCCGTCACGAATACACCTACCGACTCGCCGGAGTACTCTCCTGAAGATTACTGGCGCGGGAATGTGTGGCCCTGTCTCAACTGGTTGATCTATCAGGGGCTGCGCCGTTACGGCTATCACGACCTTGCAAAGGAACTGGCATCTCGCAGCTTTGCATTGTTGCAGCAATCTGGTTTCTGGGAATACTATCATCCTCAAACCGGGCAGGGTTTAGGTGGTCATTCGTTTAGCTGGGCAGCGGTGATGCTTGATATGCTCCTCTCCGAGGATTCTAGCTAAGGCATTAGTCATGCGGATTCTGGACGGCCAGCTCGTAGCGTTTCTTGGCGACAGCATCACCCAACATCTGGTGGCGGTCAGCGATCGGATGGAAACGCAGACCGATGGCTTGCCGACTATTGGCGAATCTGTCATTGTCGATCGACATGAGAATCGCGGCTGGACAACTTTGCTTGAGAGTCGCATTCATTTGTCCTATCCCGAGCGCACCATTCGTTACTTCAATGCAGGGATTGGTGGACACAGCTCGCGGCAAATGCTCGCCCGTTTTGATGCCGACATCCTTGCTCATCGCCCGCAATGGCTGCTACTCAGTGCAGGCGTGGTGGAGGTGCGTCGTACCTACCAGCCAGATCGAGAGCGGGACCGTGTCCCGCTCGATGAATATGTGGCGAACCTGACCACGATGATCACCAGGGCTCGTAACGCAGATATAAAGGTAATCCTGCTTGAACCGACTCCTCACGCACGCCCTGTAACGGATGGTCCACCAGAAGTCACATTGGAGGATGTCAATGCATTAACGCAGCAATATGTAAGGGTAATGAGGCAAGTCGTTCACGAAACAGGAGCCGGATTTGTACCGCTGTTTGAAATCTTTTTGAATGTGGAGCAACACCTACAAGGCAAGGCATCCCTCTATGCGGATGAGATACATCTCGGCTTAAAAGGCGATCTGCTTTATTCTCAACTGGTTTATCGATAT
>DATFHE010000275.1:0-3992 GCA_035248745.1 Anaerolineales bacterium
ATTTAATCTCAACGAAACTCTATTGGGGCTTGCATAATAATGTAAATGAGAAAAACACGCTCAACCGTAAGCGGCTGATCGAAGGAATCAATGGCTCGCTGGAACGCCTGCAACTCGATTACGTTGACTTGCTTTTTTGTCACCGCCCCGATAAAACCACTCCCATCGAAGAAACCGTTTGGGCAATGCACAATATTATTGAGTGGGGCAAAGCGATGTACTGGGGGACGTCGGAATGGGCGGCCTCTGAGATTGTCGCCGCGGTCGAAATTGCCGAACGCCATCACTTGCACAAACCTGTGATGGAACAACCCGTTTACAATTTGTTTGAGCGGCGTCGCTTCACAAGAGAATATGAGCGAGTCTATAAAGAGTATGGATATGGCACAACGGTCTGGAGTCCGCTGGCTTCCGGATTGCTGACCGGAAAGTATAGCAAAGGGATTCCCCCGGGAAGTCGCGGCGCCCTCGAAGGCTACGACTGGCTGCGGGAGGAACTCACAGACAAAGAAAAACTTGCAAAAGTACGAGCACTCGAGTCCATTGCTCAGGAGTTGAACTGCACGCTTTCGCAATTAGCTCTCGCCTGGTGTTTGAAGAACCCGTATGTGAGTACAGTCATCACAGGCGCCAGCCGCGTGGAGCAGATACACGAAAACATGAAAGCGACGGAAGTTGCGCCGAAACTCACACCCGAGATGATGGAGAGAATCGATACCATCTTTATTGGAAGTGAGGAAGAAGAGGAAGACGATTAAGAACTTCCTCGTACAGCTCGACTGTCCAGCACTCGGAGTGCTGGACAACTTTAGAATGATATGCCAAATAACCTGCAAAACTACAGATTCACATCAATTCTATGACATTCACTTCACCCCTTCTCAGTCCGCATTAATCTCTCCATGTAAAATAAACAGGCAGCAAAATCGCAATTCTTCTGCAACAGTTCGCATCGGAGGTATCTGTGCGCATCAATAAATTCGTTATCGGCGGCATCCTCATTCTGGGAGCAGTTGTCTTTTTGATCTGGACGGCAACCGCAGCAAGCGCCGAATATTTTCTAACTGTCGATGAGCTTCACGCAAAAGGCTCCGATGTGGTGGATAAGAATCTACGCGTGTCCGGCGCGGTGATCGGGGACTCGATCCAATACGATCCGCAGAGCCTGACTCTGAGTTTTGAAGTCGCTCACGTCCCAGCCGATAACTTGGCAATCGAAAGCGAAGGCGGGCTTGCAGAAGTCTTGCACCAGGCAATTCTCGATCCCTCGCGCGCCCGAATGAAAGTCGTCTATGTCGGTCCCAAACCTGATCTCTTGCGCAACGAAGCACAGGCGATCGTGACCGGGCACATGGCAGCAGATGGCACCTTCTATGCCGAAGAGTTGCTGCTCAAATGCCCCACTCGCTACGAAGAAGCCGTGCCCGAGCAGGCTGGATAAGAAGTACAAGACTCTAAAGGTCACGAAGACCTTTAGAGTCTTTATTGCAAGGAGAGTTGATGATCGCCGATTTTGGTTCAAGCGTATTATTTATTACGTTTCTGGTAACACTTTACAGCGTTTTCGCTGCGATCTATGGCGAACGCAAACAGATCCCCGCTATGGTGGAAAGCGCGCGCCGTGCAATGCTACTCACCTGGCCTCTGATTACGCTCGCTTCTCTCATTCTGATCTACTTACTGGTGACCGATCATTACGAAGTTCAATTTGTTTATGAAGTGACCAGCCGTTCCATGCCCATGTATCTAAAGATCACCGCATGGTGGGGCGGGCAGGCTGGCTCACTGCTCTTCTGGTCCTGGTTGATGGCTGCTTTTGCCTCGCTCGTTACCCTGCGCAAGTGGGATCGCGACCGCGAATTCCTGCCGTGGGTAATTGTGGTGGCATGTATCACGCTGGCATTCTTTATCGGGATGAATCTCTTCTTCGAGAACCCGTTTAAGCAGTTTTATCAAACACTCAGCGGCATCGCCGCGTACAGCTTCAAGCCAGCAGATGGCGTTCTCTTTCGGCCCGAAGATGGGAATGGCTTGAACCCGCTTCTCCGTCATCCAGGCATGATTATTCACCCCCCCATGTTGTATCTTGGCTTTGTCTCCTTCGTCATTCCCTACGCGTTCGCGATCGCTGCACTGATCACGAATCGCACCGACGATCGCTGGATTCGCATCACCCGGCGCTGGACACTGTGGGCGTGGTTGTTTCTCTCCTTTGGGCTGGTGCTGGGTGGACGCTGGGCGTATGATGTGCTCGGCTGGGGTGGCTACTGGGGCTGGGACCCGGTGGAGATCGCGGCGTTTATGCCGTGGCTGACGGGCACCGCGTTCCTGCACTCCGTGATGATTCAGGAAAAGCGCGGTATGCTGAAACACTGGAACATGCTCTTAATTATCCTGACGTATGCCCTCGTTATCTTCGGCACCTTCCTGACACGTTCCGGTGTCCTATCCTCAGTGCATTCGTTCGCACAAAGCGCGATCGGACCGCTGTTTTTCGGCTTTATTACACTTACGCTGGTACTATCCGTTGCCTTGATTATCTATCGTTGGAGCAGTCTGAGGTCTGAAACCGAGATGACCTCCGTACTCTCGCGCGAGGCTCTATTCCTATTGAACAATCTTTTGTTCATGGGCATTCTGGTTGTCTGTTTCTGGGGTGTGATCTTCCCTCTGATTTCGGAACTCTTCTCCGGTCAGAAAGTGACCGTTGGTCCTCCGTTCTATGAGCGAGCTACCTCCCCCCTCTTCGGCGTCTTGATGCTGGTGATGGGCGTTGCTCCCCTTTCTGCCTGGGGACACTCCACAGCCAAGACGCTCGGTCGCGCGCTGTGGAAGCCCACGCTCGCCGCCCTGACGGTCACGATCGCACTCTTCTTTACGTACACACAGAAGATTGGCGCATTGATCGGTTTTTTCTTGATCGCGTTCGTCATTCTCGTGAATATCTATGAATACTGGCGCGGCGCCCACGCCCGTCAGCGCAGCCAGCGTGAGAATGTGTTTACGGCGTTCTGGCACCTGACCGGACGCAACCGCCGGCGCTACGGCGGATATATCGTTCATATCAGCATGATGCTGATGGCAATTGGAATTCTTGGCATTGAGGTGTTTCAGTCCGAGACGCAGGGGACGCTTAAACAAGGTGAAACGATTTCCCTGGCAAATTATGAGCTTACCTATCGAGAGATCGCACAATGGGATGACCTGCCAAGCGGTGTGAACTATCGCCGTGCCGTCCTCGATGTGTACGAAAACGGTGAATATCTCGGGCAGATTGCCCCACGCATTGATTACTATTATGACTCAGAGCAAAACATGACCATCCCCGGGCAACACTCAACATTCAGGGACGATCTTTACGTCCTGTTGGTTGATTGGGAAGCGGTTGGTGCAAGCGGAGCCACGTTCAAGATCTTTGTCAATCCGTTGGTGAACTGGCTCTGGCTTGGGAGTTTTTTGTTCCTGGCTGGTATCGTCATCGCCGCCTGGCCCGAAAAGGAAACCGAGCGCGTTCCGGCAACAGCAAGAGCGCATATTTCGCAGAAACAAACCAGTGCAGCGGATTAAGAAAGTAAAAGGGTACAGGTAGACAGGTAAACAAGATGGCTGCCCCCCGAAACGCTTTTTACTTTTTGCTTCTTACCCTTGTCTTCGCAGGCGGTTGGAGTGTACCTGTTTCCGCTCAGGGACCCACTCCTACAGACGACGAGGTCAACCGCATTGCCAAGCAGTTGTATTGTCCAGTCTGTGAAAGCACGCCGCTGGATGCCTGTCCCACCGAAGCGTGCCGCCAGTGGCGCGACTTGATCCGGACCATGTTGGGGGAAGGGAAAAGCGAGGAAGAGATCAAGCAGTATTTTGTGGAACAGTACGGCGTGCGTGTTTTAGCAGAACCGCCGAATCGACTTACGACATATCTCGTCCCGGCAATAGCAATCCTTTTGGGCGCGCTTCTGCTCCTTCGCGGCTTTCAAATGTGGATAAAACCCACC
>DATFHE010000276.1:0-2274 GCA_035248745.1 Anaerolineales bacterium
CGAATAAAAACAATCAGGCGTATGCCTGATTGTTTTTATTTAACCTCGCTCCACTCCTTTAAGAATTTTTCTTTATTGGCAGCGCGAGCGGTCTTTCCACTGGATGTCTTGAGAATCCATTTTGGTCCCACAACTTTTACGTGTCTTACAGCAATCGCCGAATTCTTTGTCACATGAAGCCGAATAGCATCGGCAATTTTTTGTTGTTCGTCCGAGTGATCTGAATCCCCTTCGGCAATAATGACGACTTCCTCCGTCCCCTGCGCTTCGTCGAACATCCCAAATGCCACAGACCGCCCGGCATGAACGCCGGGCACTTCATAGGTCAGTGATTCCAGGTCCTGCGGGTAAATATTCTTGCCGCCGACAATGATCATGTCCTTTTTCCTGCCAGAGATAAATACTTCTCCATTCGAAATATAGCCAAAATCGCCAGTAAGGTACCATCCATCCCGGAACGCCTTTTCCGTTAAATCAGGGCGATTGAAATAACCGGTCAGCATACAGTCACTGTGAATGGCGACCTCGCCAATCACCCTTTCAGGTACTTCGTTCCCGTTTTCATCCAGGACCTTGACCTTCACATTTTCCAATGGCTGGCCAGATGACATCATCTTCATAGAAGGGCGACCATCAAAAGAACTTCTGGCAACCCGCTCGACCATGAAAGATTCTCGGTCGATCTCCTCCACGGCAGGCTGCTTCCCCAACGGACTCTGTGTAACAGCGAAGACGTTTTCAGCCATTGCATACGAAGTTTGCAGGGCTTCGAACTTCAAGCCGTATCCTTTGAACCGTTCATAAAAAGCGACATGGCTTTCCCAGCGCACAGGTTCTGAGCAATTGATGACCGCGCGCAAGGAGGACAAACCCACGCCTTCGATGTGGCGATCACGGATCTTCTGTGCGCAGAAGTTATAGGCAAAATTTGGGAGCCACATGAGTGTGGCGCGATATGTGGAGATGGATTGCAATAGCTTGTAAGGCGCGCGCACCCAGTCAAACGGAGACATAATGACCAGCGGAATTCCTGAGAGAATCGGCAGGATGAACCCGGCGACGAGCCCCATATCGTGATAAAGCGGCAGCCAGGAAACAATGGTATCTTGGTCTGTCAGTGAAAGGCTTTTGCCGTAGGCATTAAGCTGGGTAAAAACAGCCTGGTGCGTAAGTGCCACACCCTTTTGCAGTCCGGTCGTCCCGGACGAATGCTGCAGGAGCACCAGATCTTCCGGATTCCGCTCAAAACCCTTTAGTGAGTCGAAATCAATAGCAGAGGAAAATTCAACGCGGTCGCTCACAATCACGGAACGGACCGAATCATCTTCTCGCAACGCTCCCCGGACTTCGTCTTCAAACTCCGGATACGTAATGATCGCAACGGGCTTTGTCACCGAGATCAGAGCAGATAGATCTGCCCGGTAACGCTCTGGCGAGAGTTTTTCCGTGAGGAATGGCATAATCGACGGAATGGCACCATGCAAAATCGCGCCCCAGAAGGAATAGACCAAATCCTCACCGTGTTGGAGGATAAGGATCACGACCTCGCCGGGCTGGATCCCTTCACGTTCCAACGTTCGCGCGTACGCGGCAGCTCCACGCAGAAGTGTTTCGTATGTCAATGGGAGGTCTTCACGACCGGGAAACTGTAAATAAATAGCAACCTGGTCTGCGGCGCGCGTGTGGAATGCCTTTAATTGTTCAGGAACTGTTGTTTTAGGTAGCATATACTAATTGTTTCTCTACTTAAAGAACATTGGTGTTTTCATTGAGAACAGATCAGCTTTCTTATTTCGGGAACAAGCAACTTCGCAAATTCCTTCTCCCCTACTGAACTTCGGTGGAAATTTTGATCAATAAACCCAGTGGACGGAAGAGCATTCCAGTAATCCAGCCAGTCTATGCCCTCTCTATCTGTCCACTCCAGCATCCAGTGTCGATACTCATCGTACGCCCAGCGTGGATAAAACACGTTATATCGTACATCGTGATTCTTGCCTTCTGCTATAAAAATTGGCTCATTCACCAGGACAACCGGAACATCTTCTGCAATCTCAAAACCTGCATACAAAACATCGAGCAGGAGAGAATTCAGCAAATCGCCAGATTCAGCCGGATGCCATCCTTCGTAATCCAGACGATCACTTACATCTGAGCTGGGAGGCGCCGTCAAAGGTTGCAGCCCTTCATGATTATCGATCCCTGTCCCTGCCCAGAGAAACCCCAGCATTTGGGTTAGTATAAGGTTCTTGAGCCGTCTGCGTTCTCCAATAA
>DATFHE010000277.1:0-5745 GCA_035248745.1 Anaerolineales bacterium
GCGCAGCGCGATTGGGGTTTTGCCGGTGACTACGTGGAAGCCATGTGGCGGATGTTGCAGCACGACAAGCCAGATAGTTTTGTCGTAGGCATGGGAGAGACACATTCCGTTCGCGAATTCTGCGAGATCGCGTTCGGTCACGTCGATCTGGATTACAACGATTACGTGGTGCAGGACGAGCGTTTCTACCGCCCGGCAGAGGTGGATTTGTTGATCTCCGACCCATCGAAGGTACGTTCCGTGCTTGGCTGGGAACCAGCGGTTGGCTTTAAAGAACTGGTGACCATGATGGTAGATAGCGACATCGAGAGTTTGAACTCTAAGAGTAAGCCGTCTGCATGAGTGAGTCCAGGCGATTCCCCTACCTCTTTGAGTTGATTGCTATCCTTGGATTGATCCTGTATGTAGTTCAATCCTGGTATTTTGTGCAGTCTCTGGATTCGATCGGAGATGAGGGCTCCTACTTATATAAAGGTTATATGTTTGCCCGGGGAGATTACTACCCCTTCCAGGAATACACATTTTGGACGAATAAAGCTCCCCTGGCATTTTTGATACCTGGCTACATCCAGCTCTGGTTCGGACCCGGCTTGCGCGAGGCGCGTTATTTTGCAATGCTGGTCAGCGTCCTGATGGTGATCGGGGTCTGGGTAACCGCTCGAAGGCTGGCAGGGAAAGCCTGGGCGGCGCTGGCGGTCTGGGTCGTTGCCTTATCCCTGGCCCAGATCTCGGTCTATAGTGAAGCTGTGTCCCAGGGGCTGGTCGCCTGTATGCTGGCGTGGATGTTTGTTTTAACGCTGGGGGAAAATCGCCCTCTCTGGCAGCTGGTACTCGGATCTGCGCTGGCTGTGTTAATTGTGATGACACGCCAGAATATGGCGGTCGTCCCGGCGCTGCTAGTGGGATACATCTTCTGGCAGTATGGAGCCAGAGCCGGATGGTGGGCATTCGGGACCAGCGCTGTTCTTTTGATTGCATTCCACCTGTTCTATTGGCCCGGCATTCTACAGATCTGGGCGCCCTGGCTGCCGCGTTCCCTGACGCCCTTTCTGAATGATTTCCGCGTCGCGGCTCAACTTACCCAAACCAATTTTGTTTTCGATGCCAGTCCACTTAGCCGGTTGCAATCCTTTGCAACCGGCATGCACGACCATTTTTTTATCTTTTTAGGAAGTGTCAGTGCTTTGATCCTGTGGCCGAAACGGGATGCCTGGAAGAGCAGCGCTCAATGCAAGATGGCGGTTTTTTTAGGAGTGACATTTTTTGTGCTTTTCCTGATGCACGCGTGGGCATCCCTTCCCACAAACAACTGTGTCCATTGTTTTTCGGGCTACCAAACGTTCTATAGTTCTGCAGGTTTGTTTTTCATCATTGTCGTTTTTTCAAACGGCGTCTATTATTCAAAGTCGCGTTTGTTCCTGCTTATTATTACTCTATTATTTTTTGCAGCGACCCTAGGATTGTATTATTACCAGAACTGGGGAGACTGGCTCCTCGAAACTGTTCAGGTGCCGCGCCTGAACCGCCTTCTCAGGCAGGGTGAATTTGGGACAGTTCCGCTCGGGGAGATCTTCACGCATACCTTTGGGCTTTCCCTCGATCTTCAGCGACGGATTGCCTCTGTGGTAGGAGGTTTGTTTTCAGGGTTGGCGTTAATTCTCCTGGCTTGGGCGTTCCATCGCTTTGCCCTGCAAACAGAGTGGAAAAAAAGGTATTCCTTAGCAAGTGTTGCCCTGGCTTGTTGCTTATTCGTAGGAACACTGTTCCCCGTCGTGCGGGATAAGAGACCTGGGGAAGAAAGCTGCTCCACGAATTTCCTGACCTATTACGAAGAAGCCGGTAGATCGTTTGCCGATTTGCTCCCGCCAGGCAGCGCTCTCTACTGGAAGGGTAGTGGCAGGCACCTGGCATTCATGTTGTATGTAGACAATGTGAAACTGTTTCTCCCGCAGATTCATGCAGGCGGCGGTTATGTGACAGGAGATACCCAGCAGCTACTTAAACTGGGACGTTATAATGAAGAGCTGGATGCGCAGTGGCGCCAGTCTGCGGATGTGCTGGTGATCTGGGAAACGTATCTCACCAGGGAGTTCCGGGACTTTCTCGATCAGCCTGCGTATGAAAGGGTTCCGTTTGATATGGGAAACCTTGCCCAGTGCGAAGATGTATTGCTTGTGTATAGGAAAATTTCATGAATCTCTCCCTTATCATACCTGTCTATAACGAAGAAGAAAATCTGCCTCTTCTTTATAATGCTATAGATCAGGCTTTAACTTCCCTCAACAACATGTGGGAAGTAATCTTCGTGGACGATGGGAGCAAAGACAGTAGTTTTAATGTGTTACAGTCTCTGGTGGAAGAAGATCCTCAGCATGTGCGCGTCCTGTCGTTCCGGCGCAACTTCGGGCAGACGGCTGCTATTTCCGCCGGCATCGATCACGCCTGCGGCGAGATCATCGTCCTGATGGATGCGGATATGCAGAACGACCCCGCCGATATCCCCATGCTGCTGGCAAAACTCGACGAGGGGTACGACCTGGTGAGCGGCTGGCGCAAGGATCGCAAGGATAATAGGCTCACACGCACCATTCCTTCCACTCTTGCCAATGGATTGATCTCGTGGACGACCGGAGTCCATCTCCACGATTACGGCTGCACGCTCAAAGCCTACCGGCGGGATGCGTTGGAAGGTTTTCGTCTCTATGGAGAGATGCACCGGTTTATCCCGGTGTTTGCGCACGCCGTCGGCGCGCGCATTACGGAAGTGCCAGTTCGCCATCACGCCCGCAAGTTTGGAAAAGCCAAATACGGGCTGGAACGAACCATCAAAGTGCTGCTGGACCTGTTTACCGTGAAGTTTCTCCTGAGCTATTCGAACAAGCCGATCTATCTTTTTGGAGGGGCTGGCGCTGTATTAATGGGCATTGGGGCGGTTGATCTTCTGTATTTGTTTCTGCGCCGCACCTTTTTTGGAGTGCCTGTCTTCACATCACCACTCCTGCAAATAGGCGTGATGTTCTTCATCATGGGTTTTCAATCCATCCTGATGGGTCTCATCGCTGAACTCCTGGCGCGCACCTATCATGAATCCCAGCAAAAGCCTACCTACACAATCCGAAACGCTCTCAACATCTCAGAGAGAAACAGCAGACGCCCATAAATTCCTCGTATGCGAATCCTGATCCTGAACAGTGAATATTCACCGATTGGTGGCGGCGCGGGGCATGCCAGCGCGCATATTGCTGCCCAGCTGGAACGGATGGGTCACATCGTCACAGTTGTCACCTCCCGCTTTGGGTCACTGCCTCACCGGGAGGAACAGGGAGGTGTGATCGTTTATCGCATTCCGGGAGTGCGGCGCAGGCAGGATCGTTCGACTCCGCTGGAGCAGGTCTTTTTTATACTGTCTGCCTCTCTGTGGACTGTAAGCCGGGCGTCGCGACTCCAGCCGCAGGTTACACTGGCGTTTTTTGGAGTGCCCTCCGGCGTGGTTGCCTGGCTGATGAAGAAGTTGTACCGCGTGCCTTACATTATTTCTTTGCGCGGCGGCGATGTGCCAGGGTTCCGCCCCTATGATTTTCGCGTTTACCATAAGCTGGTGTCGCCCTTTCTGCGTCTGGTATGGAAGAATGCCGCCGCGCTCGTCGCCAACAGCAATGGGCTTCGCCGCCTGGCACATGCCTTCGACTCCCGCTTCGACATCCCCATCATCCCTAACGGCGTGGATCTCAAGTCGTATCAGATTCCAGACCGCGATTGGTCCCATCCACGCCTGCTCTCGGCTGGACGTATTGTTCACCAAAAGGGACTTGACCTTGCCATGCGCGCCCTGGGAAACTTAAAGGAATTTACCTGGGAGTGGCACATTGCTGGGGATGGTCCTCAAATGCCAGTGTTGCAGTCCCTGGCAAAAGAGCTTGGGATTGATGACCGCGTTTTTTTTCTTGGCTGGCAGTCGCGCCCACAATTGATGCAGTGCTATCAGCAGGCAAGCCTCTTTTTGTTTCCTTCGCGTCATGAAGGGATGCCGAATGCTCTGCTCGAAGCCATGGCAAGTGGGCTGCCTGTCATTGCCTCCTGTATCGCTGGCAATGAGGAACTGGTCGTCGATGGTGAAACAGGCTACCTCGTGCCCTCGGAAGATGTGGAAAAACTTCAGATTGCGTTGAAAAAGCTGCTGCTCGACCCGGCGTTGCGCGAACAAATGGGGAGAGCCTCCCGACAGCGTGTGGAAGCGAACTACAGCTGGGAGACGACCGCGCAGCAATATGCACTCCTGTTGGAAAAGGTAAAATAACTTTATGTGCGGCATTTGTGGAATTTCCTATTCGGATCATCAAACTCCGGGACAGGCTGCAGTGGAAGCGATGACGAAGGCTATCGTTCACCGCGGACCGGACAGCGATGGCTTTCACACTGAGCCTGGCGTGGGGCTGGGTGTGCGGCGCCTCGCCATCATCGACGTGAAGGGCGGCGACCAGCCGATTCCCAATGAAGATGAATCGCTCTGGATTATTTTCAATGGCGAGTCGCATAACTTCCCGGACCTGTATGCGGACCTCCTTCAGCGCGGCCACGAGTTTCGCACGCGCTCTGACACCGAATGTATCCTTCACCTTTACGAAGAGTATGGTGAGGATTGCGTAAAACACCTGCGCGGGCAGGCAGCCTTTGCGCTGTGGGACCGCAAAAACAAAAAGCTGCTCCTGGCACGCGACCGCATGGGCAAGAAACCGATTTATTACACGATCCAGAACGGGACGTTTTACTTCGCTTCTGAACTCAGTGCTTTATTTGCCGCTCTTCCCTATAAGCCCGAAATCAATCTTGAAGCGATCGACCTGTATCTGAGCCTGCAATATATCCCAGATCCGCTGACGGCGTATCTGGGCGTTTATAAGTTACCTCCCGCGCATCGTCTCATCTGGCAGCATGGCGCGGCAACGCTGGACCGTTACTGGGACTTTGCCTACCAGCCTAAGCACACAGCCTCGGAAGAGGATCTGATCGAACAGCTGCGCACGCTTCTCAAGGAGTCGGTCAAAATGCGCCTGATCTCCGAGGTGCCGTTAGGGGCGCATTTGAGCGGCGGAATCGACTCGAGCATTATTGTCGCGCTGATGGCGGAGCTGAGCAACGCACCGGTCAAGACATTTTCGGTGGGTTTTGAAGAAGAGGCATTTTCCGAGCTGGACTATGCGCGTGCCATTGCGCAGCGGTATGCCACCGACCATCACGAGTTCATCCTGAAGTATGGCGACATCCCCTCCACGCTGGAAAAAATCACCTACCATTTTGGGGAACCATTTGCCGACGCTTCTGCGATCCCGCTCTATCACATTTCCAAGATGACCCGTGAGCATGTGACCGTCGTGCTCAATGGAGACGGAGGCGATGAGGATTTCGCGGGTTACCAGCGTTACTGGCTGGACCCGCTTGCGAACACTTATTTACGGGCGCCGCAGTTTCTGACCCGTGAGCTGATTCCCTCGATGGCGAGTTTCCTCCCGGACAAATCCAGTGGACCCGTGGGAACGAGTCTGGTCAACGGGTTGAAGCGGCTGCACCAGCTTCCCGGGATCGACGCGCGTGCCAGCATCCTGCGCTGGGGTTCCTACTTTTCGCCACGCCAGCGCGCACAGTTATGGAAACAGGAGTTTTCGTTTCAGCCGGATAACGCGCAAGTCCTTCTGGCCGCGCGATTTGACTCTGCCAGTGGGTCTTTCCTCGATAAGACTCTTTATA
>DATFHE010000278.1:0-3862 GCA_035248745.1 Anaerolineales bacterium
GGAAGTTGTGAAGGAAATCTCGCAGGAAAATACGTAGTCGGTCCGCCAGGGGTTACATACTTTCAACAAACGCCGCCGTTCTTGGAACGGCGGCGTTTGTTGGCTTACATATCTAAAGGGGATATACTATCTGCATCGAGATGTTCCATGAATAAAAACATCACTATTTTTCTCAGCCTATCTTTTTTACTGGGTGCATGTGCTATGACAACTCCCGAACCAACTTCTACCCCAAGCCCAACATCAACCCCTCTCCCTTCACCCACCCCAGAGTGGGAACGTGCTGGATGGAACCTTATATGGCAGGATGAATTCGAGGGGACAAAATTAAACCTAAGCAACTGGACGTTTGATCTCGGTGGCAATGGTTGGGGCAACCAGGAGTGGCAAAACTATACGGACCGCCCCGAGAATGTCCGTGTGGAAGATGGGGTGCTCGTGATCGAAGCCCGTGAAGAACTCAGCGGCGGGCGTACATATTCCTCGGCGCGGCTCAAGACGCAAGGTCTTCATGCCTGGCAGTACGGGCGGATCGAGGCGCGCATCAAGCTCCCATATGGGCAAGGAATCTGGCCCGCGTTCTGGATGCTCGGAGATAACTTGAACCAGGACGGCTGGCCGGCATCCGGCGAAATTGACATCCTGGAATTTATCGGCAGAGAACCGGATCATATCTATGCTACCGTCCATGCACCTGGATATTCTGGAGACCGTGGAGTAGGGTCGAGCATCACCACCTCAAAGGATTCGCTCCGCAATGATTTCCATGTCTATGCTGTGGAATGGGAGGAAAATGAGATCCGCTGGTATTTCGACGATCAGCAATTTTTCAAAATTACACCCGCAGATGTCCCTGATGCCTGGATCTTTGATCATCCCTTCTTTATCATTCTCAATCTGGCGGTGGGCGGCAGATGGCCTGGCTATCCGGATGAGACCACTGAATTTCCGCAATCCCTGTATGTGGATTATGTTCGTGTTTATCAGAAGCCCTAGTAAGAATCTCTTAATGCATGGCATCCAGGAAAATGCTATAATTTTTTTCATCATGAACAAGCTGTTCGCCCGACCTCCCTGCTAAATCTCTTCAACACAGAGTTATGCTCTCTGCCAGACCCTCTGGGTCTGTTTTGTATTTCCCTTAACTCATAAAAAACCTACACCAGATGACCTGGACGGTGCCTGACACAGCCGTCTATTTTCGTTTAAGTCTGAAGCGCGCGCTCCGCCGCTCTCCATTCTGTCGCAATTCATTCACTCATCCACTCGACAGTATGGAGGTTTCTCATGGAAACGATTCGGGGCAGAAAATCCCTGGAATTAGACTTAAAGGAATGGAACGTTCGGCTTGCAAACTATAAACACATTATGCTTGACCTAGGAACAGGTGATGGCCGCTACGCGCGCTCCCTAGCCCAGGCGCATCCGGACTGGTTCATCATTGGCGTGGACGCGTGCCGTGAGAACCTGCGTGAGCACTCGCAGGCAAAGTTGCAAAACCTGCTTTTCATCATTGCTCAAGCGCAGGAGCTGCCACGAGAGCTGGAGGGGCTGGCTTCTCAGGTTACGATCAACTTTCCGTGGGGTAGTCTGCTGCAAAGTTTGCTGACCGGCGATCCTAAGTTGATGCACGGTCTTCATTCCGTTTCGTGCGCGAGGGCATCGCTATCTCTGCGTTTGAATGCCGGTGCGCTGGCTGAAGTCGGAAAAACTCTGGAATCCGGAGCAGATCGGGTTTATTACAATCTGCTCCAGGTGGGCTGGCACCTTCATCACCCCGACATGATCGGTGCCAGCGCTCTACAAAAGTTGCCCAGCACGTGGGCAAAACGTCTTGCATTTGGACGTGATCCTCGGGCAATGGTGTTGAGCGGACGAAAATAAGAACAGGCGGATGCCTGGAACGCTGCCTGCTTGAAATTCTGCCAGCCCTCTTGACTCTTACCCAAGGTGAGACTGTATACTTGAATTGACTTTATATCTGAGGAGCACAAATGTCAACGATCGGCAAACCCAAAATAGACAAGCGGCCCAAACAAGCGTATATGGGCATCCGGACGATTACACCATTCAAAGGCATGTCGAAAGTCATTGGAACGCTCAGCGATAAGATGAATACTTGGGTGGAAGAACGCAACGTCAAGCCATCCGGTCCGCCGTTTTTGCGCTACCACGTCATTGACATGCGTGGCTTCATGGATCTCGAATTTTGTGTTCCCGTGCGCAAGGCTCTGCCTGACGATGGCGAAGTGAAAGCGGGCATGCTCCCCGCGGGACGATATGCGAGTCTGATTTATTCAGGCGGCGGCATTTCAGGCAATCGAACCCTGATCGAATGGGTACGCTCGCAGGGTCTGGAGTTCGACCGTTGGGATACAGAGCAGGGGGATAACTTCCGCTCGCGTTACGAGAGGTACCTCACCGATCCAGAAGTCGAACCGCGCAAATCAAGGTGGGAAATTGAGGTGGCGATCAAGCTGGCGGATAAATAAGAAAACAGAAAAAGAAGACCTCGCAATTGCGAGGTCTTCTTTATTTCAGCACCTTCACCACATTCCGCCCCACTGCCCCGCTGACCCCTCCGCCGCCGTGAATGCCGCTTCCGCACAGATAGAGATTATCGATGGGAGTTCTGTGATTCGACCAGCCGGGGATCGGTCGCATGAACAGGAACTGGTCAAGCATAAGCTGACCGTGGTTGAGGTCACCTTCAGTGAGGCCGTAGGTTTCTTCAAGGTCGAGAGGGGTGATGACATGGGAATTAGTAATTTGTAATTGGAGATTGGGGAAATAATCGGCGAGAATATCGATTGCAAGCTTCGCAACCTTTTCCTTTTCCAACTTCCAATCACCATTCTTTAGTTTATAAGGGGCAAATTGAAAGTGAATGGTTACCACATTGTCTGAAGTTGTGATCTCAAGATAAGGGTTTTCTGAAATCTCGCCATACTTCGCCGCGTCGTACGCCTTTTCCAAATACTTAATGGAGGGTGCAAATACGACCGTCCCTCCCGGAATCCCATGATTACCATCTGTCAGCAAGTGGATCTTCGCCACAGAGCCGCGCATCTTGATCGATTGCGCTTTCCACACAAATTCTGGCGGAAGGTTCATCGGTGCGACCAACGACAAAAAGGTTCGCCTGGGGTCTACAGCGGAAATAACTTGGTCCGCAAAGACTTCTTCTCCACTCGCAAGGACCACACCTTTACACGTGTACGTGTCTACCTGTATCCGCTCTACGTCCGCCTCGCAGCGAATCTCTCCACCGAAGCTTCTTACCGCGTTTGCCAGCGCCTGCGTGATCTCCCCTGCTCTCCCTACGTTGACATGCGCCAGCCCGCCGCGATTTAACCAGTTGTGGATCAATGTATAGCCTGTCCCTGCGGACATGGGTCCCAGTGTCACGCCGTGGACGGCAACCGCCGCGATCGCTGCTCTTACTTGTTCTGACTCAAAATACTCCTCCGTCAGCTCCTGCGCATTCATCGGCAGCGCACGAATGAAGTTGAGCATATCCTTGCGGCCTGCGAGGCGCAGGTCCAGCCCCAGCTCCAGCAAGCCATAGCCTTCACTCCAGCTCATGCCTTTTGGCAAGCGCGGCATGATCGTGGAATAGGCAATATCGAGAATGTTTGCGGCCTTATCCATAAAGCGGACAAACTCTGGCCAGCGGGCAGCATCTTTTTCGGAAAAACGTTTAATGGACTCTGCTGCTTTCACAGGGTCGGCATCTAGAACGAGCTGGTCTTCGTAAGTAGGACTGCCAGCCCAGCCTACTAATGAAATGAAAGCAGGTTTTTCATTGACTTTGGGGAGTGAGAGTTTCAAATCCTTGACAATGTCCGGGCGCAGCGTTCCG
>DATFHE010000279.1:0-2639 GCA_035248745.1 Anaerolineales bacterium
TCCGCTCGATCCAGTTCCGGAATTCGTTCGCTGGTGCCGTCGGGCTGGCGGGCGCCGAAGTAAATATATAAAGACTCGTGCGAGCGCGTTTCATGTGACTTTTGAATGTACGGTCCAATATGAGCGTTCGGGATAAAGGTAATGGACTGCGCTTGTTCCAAAAGCTCTTCCCACTTGGAGTCTTCGAACTCCTGCCCGGTGATAAAGCGGGCGGCTTCGACGCGCGTCATTTCGCTGAAGTCCACTTTCTTGAAGGCGCGCACCGACTCTTCCAGCATGGGTCGAACGCGCGTCCATTCTCTTTCAAGGTGGTTTGTCCACAGCCAGCGCATGTGTCCCACGATCAACTGTTTCATTGCCACCGGGTCAATGACGTAGTCATACGCCCGTGCTTCCATATCCTCTTCCACGTGTTCTTCCCCAAAGCGTTCTTTCAGGAAAGCTACGTAGTTGGTTGCGGAGGCAAGAACCTGTTCCCAATTCACAGGTGTGTCTTTTTGCTCGGGTGTGCAATCCCCGTTATAAATCTTTGCATAGCTATCGAGTAATGTCTGGCGGAACGCAGAGGGAGAGGTCTGCTCGAGATCAGTGAGGTAGATTTCGAAGGAAGATGCTCGATTTCGTGGAGAGGCGGCATAAAAGAAGCCGATCAAGACCAGTTTGTGACGGGCAAATTCTTCTGCCGACATTTGTAGGCGGGTTCTTTCGACCCACTCATGAATCCCGGGGTCCCTCGCCTCCTTCGCGAGTAACAGGGCGCTTGTAAACCCATTGAGTGCCGGCTCCAGCTCTATCTGGATAGTATCTATATGTGCTTTTTCTAAATTTAAGGCAAAAGGTGCCATTTGAATTCTCCTGTTATTGAATTATTCAAGAAATTGAATAATTTGTATATTTTAATAGAATCTTCTTTTTTGTCAAGGGGAAATAAAAACTCCCTGTTTGAACAACAGGGAGTGGATGAACTAAGTTGTACCAATTACGGAGTGGGAGTAGCTTCGCCCCCCTCCACAGTGACGCCGACCCATGTGAAGACACGCTCTTCACTGATTTCACCAGCCGACTCATAGAGCGGCTGTCCCTGCTCATCTACGCCATTCTGACGGACTGTTGTGACCCACCAGCGCATGACATGTGCAAGATTGTCATTCGGGCGGAACGCAGTCGGCACGATAAATTTCGTATCGGTCACATTATCGGTGATGCGGCGTCCCTGCCCGGAGGTGACATCCTCAATCGTGACCTGATAGGCTTCATTCTCCCGCAGCGTCCCGATCGATGCCCATTGCAGGGTTACCACGTCATTGGCGAGGGTGAAGGCTGCGCCATCTGCCGGAAGAAGCAGATTCGGCGCCTGGTAGGGAGGCGGAAGCGTCGCGGTGGGGGTAGGTCCAGGCGTTGCGAACCTTTCGCATAGTGGAATAACTATTGGCTGCCCCAGGAAAACAGCGTCTGTGGACAAGCCATTGTAGAACTTGATCGCATCCTGCGGCACGTTGTAGTTGAAAGAAATGCTGGAAAGCGTGTCGTTTTCCTGGACAGTGTAAGTAATTTTTTCACAAGCGTTTGCTGTTTGAGTGGCTTCGTTGGGAACATCGGTGGGCGGCGGCGCGGGAGTCGATGTGGGATAAGGAATTTTGAGAATCTGCCCTACCGATACAAAACACTGCGCCGAGAGCTGGTTTTGAACGATAATGCTCTGGCTGGAAACACCAAACGTGGCAGCGATTAATCCACAGGTATCTCCATCCTTGACGGTGTAATCGAAGGGAGGCAGGGGTGTTTCCGTAGGAATAGATGTCGCAGGCAGCGTTTCGGTAGCCGGAAGCGTAACCGTCGCGGTTTCCGTCGCGGTCCCTTCGGTGGTTGGCTCAGTGATCGTTTGCCCCGTAATCCCGGAGCGCAGGCTAAAGTAGACAGCAGCCGCGCCGATCAAAAGGATAACTGCCAGCGCGCCAAGCGCCGCTGGCAGACTCAACGTGATTTCCGGCATCCGGCTGGCTTGCATCCCGGTTTCGGCTTTTTTCGATTTCGCAGCGGCTTTTGCAGTGATTTCAGTGCCACAGACCAGGCACCGTGTGGCATTTTCGCTCAGGCGCGTGCCACAGGTAGGGCAGATCTGTGATTTTTGAGTTGAAGGTTCTTGGGACATACGGGCGGGAATTATACCATCGAACCCTATGCGGGATTTTAAGCCTCTCCCGGGGAGCAATAACTCAAACTTCTCACTATTATCCGTCTCCTTCTAAATCATAGGGACGGGCTTTCTGCCCATTCACATGAACTCCAGCCTTCTGCGCGTAATCGCTGTACCCGCCAATGTACTCGGTGATCGACCCGTTCTCCAGCGCAAAGATACGATTGACGGTCCTATCCAGGAAGTAGCGGTCATGAGAAATGACCAGCACTGTGCCGTTGAAATCGTTCAGCGCATTCTCCAGCACTTCTGCAGAAGCAATATCCAGATTATTGGTCGGCTCATCCAGCAGCAGGAAATTGGCTCCTGATAGAACGAGCAGCGCCAGTTGCAGACGGCTGCGCTCGCCACCTGAAAGGGACCCGATTCGCTGCATGGCCTGCTGGTAAGGGAACAGGTAGCGGATGAGGAATGAAACAGCATTCGATTCGCTCATGTTACC
>DATFHE010000280.1:0-9902 GCA_035248745.1 Anaerolineales bacterium
CCAGGGACCGATTCGCGAAGAAAAAACCCTGAAGAGTTTCATGGTCGGCGCGTTTCGAGACGGATCACCGGAAGTCATCGAAGAGTTGAACCAGGTGCTGCGGAAAACAGCAGTGGGACTGGCCGAACTGCACCAGTCGAATGTGCAGTCAGGGCAAAGCTGGGATTGGGAAGATGAGTTCGCTGAGGTTCGCGAGCGGATCGAGCGCCTGTCTGTCCCCCATCCAGCTCTGGCGCAGGCTGCAGCTCCTCTGCTGGAACGTCTCAGACAGCTCGCCGACGCTTCCCCAGCAGACCCCCTCGTTCCTTCTCACGGCTCGTTCCGTCCTGCGCAGGTGCTCATGTATAAAGACCAGATCGGCTTTATCGACTTCGACTCCTTCTGCCAGTCTGAGCCTGCCAATGATCTGGCACTGTTTTTGAGCGCCGTGATGAGTATTGGTATGACAAACTCTGACTTCGATGAAGTCCGAGACACCGGCTCAACCATGGATGAAGACACGCGTAAGGCTCGCTTTGCGCTGGCGATGTCATTGAGCGAAAATTTTCTGGATGAATACGCGAAGCATCACCCTGTTTCGCGTCAGCGCGTCGCCTTGTGGCAGACGCTGGATATTTTTATGCTTGTTCTTCATGGCTGGATTAAGGTCAAGGTCGGCGAATTATCTGACATTCTCTATTTACTGGAGCAGTTTTTGCAGTCGAAGAAAATCGTTGGAACATCATGAGTCTCGAATTACTCGAATTACTCTCTGGTATGGCTCAGTTGATGAACCTTCCTGATTGGCTACTGGCTCCCCTTCAGGCTGAAAACTTCATCGACGCACTACGCTTGCATGTCTCGGAATTCGCATCCGGCGAATGGTTAATTCTATACGGTGGGATAAAACGCTTGCTCTTGAAGGATGACAGTGGCTATTGGGAAGGAACGTACAATGTAGAGGTGCAATCTTCATCGACTGGCGTGGAACAGACGATCCTTCTCCACGGCAAACTCACTGCTCCATGGTTTGGAAAGGTTACGTCTACAGAATCCAACGCCGCGTTTGGGTCGCCTGATTGGCACGGCTTTCTACCCGAATTCAACCTGTCCTTGGAAACCGAACCGCCCGAGAAAGAACTACCCGGGCTGGCGCAGCTCACGGATCCAGAACAATCCCGCTTGCTCATAGAAAAGGTCTTACGGGAAAACGAACGGCTCGCGGCGAATCATACAATCACGGCCTGTACGCCCAGGATCCTGAGCTATAAACCGGGCAGCCGCTGCACGATTCGTTATGAATTGGAATACGAAGCTTTGCCTGATCCTGCAACCCGCAACCCCCAGGTATTGATCGGTAAGGTGTACCGGAAGGGCAGTAAGGCACAAAATGCTTATGAAGGCATGCTGACTCTGTGGCATTCTCCACTGGCAGATGGCAGCACCGTGACCATTGCCGAGCCAATCGCCTGCCTGCCAGACCTGAAGCTGATGCTGCAAACCGCGATACCGGGGGAATTAAGCCTGGAGGATTTGTTAAAATCGGTGATTGAACGACCCAACCAAGTCGAGCAGGAAAAGCTCTACCGCTACATCAGAAAGACAGCAGCCGGTTTGGCTGCTTTTCACCGATCTGGCGCATCGTATGGCGAGCATGTCGAACTGGGTGAGCGGTTCGCCGATCTCCACGGGCTAATCCATCGATTAAACGTCCTGTTACCAGAGTTTGAGGGCGCCTTTCTTCCGCTCCTCGAGCGGCTGGAAAACCTGGCGGACCTCTACCTAAAGGAGCCGGCCGTACCCACCCACGGAACCTTTAACCCCGAACAGGTATTGATCGATGGGGAACGGATTGGCTTTATCGATTTTGACGATTACTGCATGGCTGAGCCTGCCCTGGATGTAGGGTTATTCCGGTCCGCGATTAAAGATACGGGTATGAATGCCCCGTTTTCTTCGTCCAATCCAAGCCGGGCGGAGCGCCTTGCGCGGCTCGTCCTGTTGGATGAGGTTGGTGATGTGTTTCTGAGCGAGTATGAAACGCACGCCGCGATCTCCCGCCATCGGGTGGCGCTCTGGGAAGCAGCCGATTACCTGCGGAACTGCCTGCACTATTGGATTAAGGTGAAACCTGCCGAGCCCGATACTGCCCTGCTGGTCCTGGAGCAGCACTTGCAAAACTGCCAGAAACATCATCTGTTGGAGCAATCAGGCTCTTAATTTCGTTCGTGGTACAAAAGCCTTGCGAAGGCTATTGCCATTGCAACAAACCTTCGCAAGGCTGATCTTTAGAGTTTTGCACTGGAAACTAAGTTGGGTTATTTGGCATCGATCAACTGAGATGCGCTCAGGAAGCGATCGAGAAGTTTCACCAGGAAACTGATTTCATCTGCCTTGACCTTCATCCACCCGGAAAGAACATAATAAAAGAGATTGAGTGCCTGCCATAAAGCGACTCGCTGCGGGGATACGGTGTGAAATTGCTGGTAAGAAGTCAGGAATTGTTCGCAGATCGAGGATACCTGTTCGAACCTGGCTTCCCAATGTTGCGGGTTCGCAATGGTTTGACCGGAGGGCATATCCTCGTCGTGGGAGGAAAGGGTTAAGCCAAGAGTCATGAGGGAGGATAAGAACATGCCGATGTCTCTGGCTGGTTCCGATTGACAGAACGAATCAAAGTCGATAAAGCTGATCTCATCCTTATACAAAAGAACCTGCACAGGACGGAATGTGCCGTGAGACGGAACGAGGGGATCAGGAGGAGCAGCAGCTTCGAGCTGACGGATCCGCTCTAGAAATGGACTCGCGCCAGAGGACAGATTCGGAAAAACAGCAGAGAGCTGCGTCACCTGCGTCTGCACTTCCGCCATCTCATCTTCCCATGTGCTCACGTTTCCGATCTGGACGCCAGACCTGTGAAGCTCCGCCAGGCCTTTGGCGGTTTTTTGCATCGCTTCATTCAATGTCCCCGCCAACCCAGGCGTTTCGGCGTGGAGCACAGACATAAATAAATCCGCCAGCGTTTGCTCCTCCCGGACGGGGCCCTGCACAAACACGCGCAGGTCAGCGTCATAGGCAAGTGGTTCGGCAATGCGCACCGTGCTGTTCGAGCCAAAGGAAGTGTCCCAGAGAGCCTTCATGCCTTCGTATGCATTCTGCCCCTTGTCTTGACGATCCGTCTTTGCTACTACGATGGGTGGTCCATGTGAATCGATGAGCATAGTCGGCGCATATTCCAGATGGTACAGAATGGTACAACGATTGCCAGGCTTATACCGGACGACTTCCGGTTTACACGATTGGATAACCGCGTTTAAGTAGGCGGATGAAGCACCACGGAGGCTCCTCTCCAAAAATTGGCGCGACTGTTCCGGGTCTGTCAGAAGTGGAACGGATTCAAGCTCGGTTTCCGGTTCCAAGGTCCTTAGCTCCAGATTAAGCTCAGGGAAGGTGGCATGCCATCCCTCTGCTCCAAAGGTGCCCTCCACAACGGTCTGGCTGGTGGAAAGAGATCCAGGTGGAACGAGAGCCCCGTAGAATTCAAGCGTTTGCTCTCCCGTCTCATGCGGCAATCTAACTTTCAGGCTACAACGGTTTTGCCAGACCCCATCCCTGAGGAGCATGTGACCAATTTTACATTTCTTAAGAATCACACTTCCGTTCGCGATCTCAGGAATGTGTCGAGACAGGACCTGAGAGACACGATCAGGATCCTTAATGGAAGCGAGCCAATCTGGAAGGTTCGTAAACTGCTGCAAACCAGAGGAAATTGCAGCGTCCTGCCCTTGCTGGACGAAACGGTTTAGTTCGGACATATGTTTTCCCAGAGCAGATGGACATGCATTTTCTGCGTGCTGCTCTTTTCTTATTTAAGTCCTGCGTTCCCTGCACGACTCTGGATCACCACTAAGAAAGCGACCAGCAACAGGCCCAACCCAACGAGGATGGACCAATTACTTAGCGGATTGGCAATGAATAGTAACTGCGGCACGGTAAGCAAAAGGATCCAACCGGTGGTCGTCATTGCCGTTTTTGACAGAGCCGAAACAATCAGTCCCAGGAGTCCGCCCACAAACGCAACCAGGAAAAGAGTGATTGCAGGAGGCAGAAGTGCCTGAACCCCACCCGGGCTGCTCAGTTGTGTAAAAAAGTTGATGACCGTCCAAACCAGTGCCTGATAGACCGCCAGAACGGTAACCAGCCAGACCTTGGATCCAATGTATGGAAACAACATGGAATTGGTCCTTTGTTCCCGGTGATACACTGCCTTCTCTTTGAAGATCTCATTTTGGACGAGTAGGGCGGATGTCAATACCACGAGAAATACAAACAAATCAAACACAAGTGGCAGACGAGCAACAGTTCCCTGGGCAGATGACAGGATGAAATAGACGAGTGCAACAAGAGGTGGAATGCCAAGCATGGGGAATATACTTTTGTCACGCCATAGTAAACCAACACTGCGCCGAACCCACAGGATGAATTTTTGAAAACCGCTGGCGCGTGGCACAATTGGCGGTGGCAGTTTTTCATTTGTACTGCTTCGTAGTCGTAATCGGAGAAGGGGGCGCGTTTGAAGCAGCAGGTCAGGATATCGGTTATGCAGGGGATCATCCACATATTTTTGATATGCCGGGTTGTCCATAAATCGCTTCGCCCATTCGCCTCCCTCCCGTCCCTGCGGGTTGAAGAGCATCTCCAGCGCTTCCTGAAGCCCAAATAAATCTTTGACCACCCCTCGTGGAATCAAACCTTTCAAGTAGGCGAACGCTTCATCGGTGGGCCCAAACCAAACGAGTGCCCCTCCTGGAGCCAGGTAAATGATCTTGTCTGATAACCCTGCACTTCTGGAGCGCGGGTTAACGTAAATGATCGTGATACCCTGACGCGATAATTCGCGCAGCAGGATTGTGATTTGAACCTCATCAAAAGGAGCCAGTGGTTCGGCTGAATCGTCGACAAGGAGAAGGCTCGGATAACCAATGAGCTCAATTGCAATGCCCAATCTTCGCTGTTCAATATTGCTCAGCGCCCCAAATCGTCGTTCTACCACATCTGTTAATTCTACAATCTCCAGAATGTTCTGTATTCTCTTCTTGCGATCCTGAGAAGAAATCCGCCGTGGCAAACGTAACATTGCCGCGTCTTTCAGAATTTCAGCCACCGTCAGATTTTGATGCAACACAAATTCTGCAGGGACATACCCGATCGTTGGACGAAAGGCCTTCAGGTTTGTGTAAAGATCGATCCCATCGATCAAAACCTCGCCGCTGGTAGGCGAGAAGGCACCGGCAAGACTCCGCAAAAG
Source organism: Anaerolineales bacterium (assembly GCA_035248745.1). Classification (GTDB taxonomy): domain Bacteria; phylum Chloroflexota; class Anaerolineae; order Anaerolineales; family Villigracilaceae; genus Defluviilinea. The sequence goes on from DATFHE010000280.1 coordinate 5,288, forward strand.
AATGGATTTCCCCGAACGACCCAGATCCGTTAAGGCAACCAGTTCACCCGGCTCGATATGAAACGAAATATCCGATAATAGGGTCTCTCCTGCGCGCGTCCGAATCGTCAGATCCTTCACCTGGAGCAGGACGCCGCTCTTTGCAGGTGTCTTCTCAACATCGTTTTGAGACGGTTCGGTCATAACAGTCTGGATTCCTTCTATCGGGGATGTACTTACGGGTGCCACTTTTTCCAGGCTAATAAAATAGCATTGACATCTTAAATGAAAATGTCATCTCAGAGCCGTGCAAGGGCTGAAACGAAAATCATGTCGTAATTTGTTCGTTTTTGGAGGCAAAGGCCGACAGAGTCAGCCGGGCTGCACCGGCAGCTCCTTCCAAATTGGGGAGTTCATTCGGATTGCTTTCGAAAGGATGGCTGAGATGCTCAGAAATGCGTTCTGCGAGATTCTCCGGTGTAACTTCATCCGGGTCGATCATATCCACCCAACGCTTTTCTGCAAATAGTCGAGCGCGCGTACGCTGCTCTGCGCTGGGACCCGCACGCGGAATGAGAATGGCAGGCTTTTTCATGCGCAGAATTTCAACAGTTGTGTTGTAGCCTGCCATAGAGATTACCAGATCTGCCGCAGCAATATGACTGAGCGAATCATTGACGGATTCCATCAGAAAAACCGGGAATCCCTCCGCCCGGCGGCTGAGATCGGCAATCAATTCCACCGGCATGAAAGGTCCTGTAACAACCGCCAGAACACATCGCTGGTCATTCAGGATCGTAGGCAGCGCATCGAACAGGGTATTCATCATCGGATACGCATCTGCACCGCCGCCCGCCATGACAACAATAAGCGGTGTATTGGCGGATTCATTTGCCAGGTACTTGGCGCGCAGAGTAGGAGCTTTGACGCCAGCAGCCAGATTCGTTACGTAACCGCAGTAGAATACTTTTTTAGCCTCTTTTTCAGGGATTTGATAGTGTTCGACAACATCATACACATTTTGCATCCCAAATACCAGAATGCGCGCATAGTAGCGCTCAATCGCCTCGTAAGCTCCTTCTTCCTGCCAGCGTTTTATGGTGACATCAGGACTGTCGAGAATGTCCCGTAACCCCAGCACAACCTGGGTATGAATTCTTGAATGCTTTATCGCCTCCAGGGCGGGCAGCAGCTCTCCCATGGCTCCATGCGGCATATGATCCACAAGGAATATATCAGGGGCATAGTTCAGGAGCACATGACTGATTAATTGTTTGCGGAGATGAAGAATTTCCGGGAAGGACATGCTCAGATGGGTTGCCTTCCAATTCCCGGGGCTGTCTTTTGCAATGGAAGGGAGCTTGATATAGTCGTGGTGGGGCGAAATCGAAAAGAACTGACCCAATTGCGAGTCGGAAAACGTGAGGATAGAAGCTTCCTCGCGAAGCCTGTAGATTTCCCAGGCAATCGAACAAGTGCGCTGCATGTGTCCCAACCCGAAGCCATCCTGTGAATAAATGGCAATTCGCAGACCCTCTGGTGTGCCTGTTTCTATGATGCTCTCCTATCTTTAAAAAAAGAAAAAGACCTTGCGGCAACCGATATTATTAATCCATTGACGCTGAATTCACAAAACGGGATGCTCTCAACAAGAGCACGAAAGAAAAGTGTCATCTGTCTCGGATTAAAAGGATATTAATGCTATTGTAATAATGTAGACATCATTTGTCAATTACAGTGGAAGTGTTGCCACAGGAAAACATAAGTCCATAGACAACAGGTTCGTTACAATGCGCCATTTTCGATTAGATTTCTCGGCATAATTGTCGTATAATCTCGCCATGCCCGAGTGGATTGGGAAAACAATAGGAAACGTTCGCATCGAAAAGCTTCTGGCACGCGGGGGAATGGCAGAAGTTTATTTAGGCTCGCACCTCAATCTCGAGCGCTCCGTCGCGATCAAATTACTCCACAGCTATATCGAAGAAGAACCGTTACTGATTGAGCGCTTCCGGCGGGAGGCAAGGGTTGTCGCAGGGCTGCGTCATCCCAATATCGTTCAGATCTTTGATTTCGATACCATCGATGGTCACCCTTACATCGTAATGGAGTATTTGAAGGGTCCCACGCTCGCGACCTATCTGCGTTACCTGCATCAGCGAAAGAAACGGATTGCTCCGGATCAAGTCGCACGCCTGCTGGGCGAGCTATCGACTGCGCTGGAGTATGCCCATAAGCAGGGAGTGGTTCACCGTGATATCAAACCAGGCAACATCCTGCTGCATAACAAGACCGAAGATGTTCCGCTCGATAAACCGCTGACAGAAGATGTGGAAGCCGTAATAACAGACTTTGGGCTTGTGCGCATCATGAATACGGCATCTCAGACAGCCTCCGGCACGGTGAGTGGAACCCCCGCTTATATGTCTCCGGAACAGGCGCGCGGCGACCCGACCGATCACCGCACAGACATTTATTCTCTGGGGATTGTTTTATATGAAATGCTGGCGGGACGTGTCCCCTTTGAAGCAGATAGTACGCTGACAGTACTGCACATGCAGATCCACACGACGCCCCCGCCGGTTCCGGGCATTGCCCCCCAGGTACAGGCAGTGATCGATCGCGCTCTGTTCAAAAACCCGGAAGACCGTTACAACAGCAGCCGTGAACTGGCGGCGGATTACTCCCGTGCCATTGGTATAGGTACCGCGAGGGAAATCACCCGCGACCCTGTATTCGTGAGCCCGATGCCTGTGAGTGTTCCGGAACCCGTCGAAGTGGAGCCCTCCCCCCCACCGCCGCCAACAAAATCTGAGTCGAACCCCGTGCTGGAGCAGCAGATCAAGCCAGAGTCGCGCCCAAAGCTGGAGCCAATCCCAGAGCCGAAACCAAAACCGGCACGCAGCCGGTCATTAATTCCTGTCATCCTATTTTCTGTGATTGGTCTGGCTGTCCTGGCGGGGGGCGCTTTTCTACTCCTTTCTCGTGGGTCTGCTCCCCCTGTCGCAACGCCAACCCTGCCTGCGGAGGTATCCAGTACTGCAACAAGCCCAGCGTCAACAGAAGCCCCGAGCCTGCCTGAATCAGCCGGGATGGTCAATATACCTGCCAACACCTACCAAGTGGGCAAGAATCCAGAAGGCACGAATCAAAGCGCTGTTCAGAGCATCTCTTTACCTGCGTTCTGGATAGACCAGTACCAGGTGACCAACACAGCGTTTCAACAGTTCATGCCTGACTGGGCGATCCCGCCTGGAAAAGAGAATCATCCGGTCATGGGAGTGACATGGGACCAGGCTGATGCCTATTGCAGATCCCTGGGAAAACGATTACCAAAGGAAGCAGAATGGGAAGCAGCCGGGCGTGGGCCAGGTGAGAATCCTCAACTGTATCCCTGGGGCACCGACCCTTCTGCTGACGGAAATGCTTTTGACTTGCCCAACAACACCTATGAAGTAGGCTCCCAGGGCTTTAATATCAGTCCATTACAAGTTTCTGATATGCTTTACAACGTATATGAATGGGTAGGCGAGCCCTATGGCAGCCTTACTGCCGGGAACCACATTTTGCGCGGAGCCCGTTATGGCACTCCTTATGATTTAGCGTTTCGGCTGGAGGTTCCACCCAATGATACACAAAATATCCCCTTCGCTGGTTTCCGTTGTGCGGCGGATCAGGTTAGATAAAGGAGGAGTTGTATGAAAAGCCAAAGCATGTACCGGTCCAGGTGGACAGTACCGATCGCGCTCGCGCTGATATTTGTGATTGTAGGATGTACTGCTCAGGTGCCTCCGCCAACTGTGCCAGCGGAGCCCTCTGCCACAGCAGCAGCATCTTCGCCAACGCAGGATCCGGCTGCTTCTCCCACGGAACCCGGCGTTGAACCCACAGCAGTAGCATCGCAGCCCAGCACTGACGAAAACGTGCTCTACCAGGATGACTTCACGAACAAAGCGACGGGCTGGCCGGAAGCGGACTTTGGCGATTATTTCATCGGGTATCACGAGCCGGAGTATTATCACGTGGAGATCAAGACAGCGAATGCGAAAGCCCCTGTCGTGAGCATCCCGGACTCGGAAAATCATAGCTATCCAGATGCCACCATTGAGCTCCAGGTTTTCACGGTTTCAGGGAGGACGGCAACCGATGGAGATTACCGGTATGGCTTGGCATTCCGTCGTTCGGGAGATAACTACTATGCCTTCACCATCTCTCCCACCACCAAGAAGTGGGAAGTGCTCAAGAATTCTCCCAGCGGGACGACAATCCTGCAGGAAGGTGTGGACGAAAGCATCCACGATCTGGATGTCGATGACCTCCTGCGCGTCGATGCGCAAGGTCCCAATTTCTCGTTTAGTATCAATAATGGGCTTGTAGGGCAGGTGACAGATGCAGATTATCCGGAGGGCGAAATCGGTTTCTATACCGAGAACCTGTCGAACACCAACACGCATGTCCATTTCAATTCCTTGACAATTCGGAATTTGGAAGCACCTCCTCCAGAAGATGAAGGTGCCCTGCTCTACCAGGATGACTTCACGAACAAAGCGACGGGCTGGCCGGAAGCGGACTTTGGCGATTATTTCATCGGGTATCACGAGCCGGAGTATTATCACGTGGAGATCAAGACAGCGAA
>DATFHE010000281.1:0-3640 GCA_035248745.1 Anaerolineales bacterium
GACGCCTGCCGCTTTTTGTTCTTCTTCCGTAAGCTGAGAATGGGTAGTGCTGGCGGGGTGAATCGCGAGTGACTTCGCATCCCCGAGATTCGCCACGTGGCTGAATAACTTCAAGTTGTCGATGAAACGCGCGCCTGCTTCCCGTCCACCTTTGGCGCCGAAGCCGAGCACCGCGCCCGCGCCCCTGGGAAGATATTTCTTTGCGCGTTCATGATCCGGATGGCTCTCCAAACCCGGATAGATGACCCAGCCCACCTTTGGATGATCCTCGAGAAATTCTGCCACAGCTTTGGTGTTCTGCACGTGGCGCTCCATCCGAAGCGACAAAGTTTCCAGCCCCTGGATAAACAGCCACGAGTTGAATGGCGACTGACAGCTTCCCAGGTCTCGCATAATACCTGCGCGTGCCTTGGAGATGAAAGCCAGCGCGCCGAAATCCTCTGAGTAGACAACATCGTGATAGGAAGGGTCAGGCGTGTTGAAGTTTTTGTGCCGCTCACTCTTCCTCCAGTTGAATTTTCCACTATCCACGATCACGCCGCCCATGGACGTGCCGTGCCCGCCGATGAATTTTGTTGTCGAATGTGTCACGAGATGCGCGCCCCACTCGAACGGACGGCAGAGATAGGGCGTGGCAAACGTGTTGTCGATGAGCAAAGGGATTCCATATTCCTGCGCGATTGCTGCTACTTCTTCGAGCGGGAATATATTCACGCGCGGGTTGCTGATGATTTCGCCGTACATCAGTTTTGTGTTGGGCTGAATTGCTCGTCGAAAATTTTCAGGGTCCGATGGGTCGACTAAGGTCACATGGATTCCCAGCCGCTGGAATGTGTATTTGAACTGGCTGATCGTGCCGCCAAACAACGTCGAAGCGGAAACGATATGATCTCCCGCTTCGCAGATTGTGAAGATGGCTGTCATCTGTGCGGCTTGCCCGGAGCTGGTCTCCAATGCACCCACGCCGCCTTCGAGCGCTGCAATCCGTGTTTCAAAAACATTCGTGGTCGGGTTGGAAATGCGCGAGTAAATGTGTCCATTTTCCTGCAGGGCGAACAACCGGGTGGCGCGGTCTGTGCTTTGCAGGTCATACGCACTGGTCTGATAGATCGGCACCGCGCGGCTGCCCGTCGTGGTTTCCGGATCATATCCCGCATGTAACTGACGGGTCGTAAAACCAAATTGACGTTCTGTTGTGAGCATAGGACTCTCCTTTTGATGTACCCGCCCGTTCAGAAGAGAAAAACCTCTTCTGAAAGTACAAGAAGAGGTCTCTAAGACGATTCCATCCTCTCATCTTCCAGTTAAACGGATATCGCTATCCTTCTGTCGGAGTTGGCACCTTAATGTGTATCAGGTTGCCGAGGCGTCACAGGGCCGTTCCCTCAGCCTCTCTGGATAAGAGCGAGTATTTGATTGTTAGCGGCAGTTTAACACGAGGTAAGTCGGGTTGTCAACCCGGCTATAAAAGCTCTTCATTCACCAACAATTCCGCATTATAGATGGACGCTCCCGCCGCGCCTCGAATCGTGTTGTGAGAAAGAACAACGAACTTAAGATCCAGAATTGGATCGCGGCGAACGCGCCCGACGACGGTCGTCATGCCTTTACCTGCCAATCGGTCTAGCCTGGGCTGAGGGCGATCTGCTTCGTCCCGGACCTCGATCACGGGGCGCGGAGACGAAGGCAAATCCCTCGCTGACGGGTGCGCCGTGAAATCGCGCAGCGCTTGTACCGCCGCCTCTGGCTCAACCGTCTCATCCAGCTTCACACTGGCGCAGACCGTATGACCATCGATTACTGCTACGCGATTGGTGTGCGCGCTGAATGTAATATCTGCCAGCTCGATCTTACTGTCGTTTAATTTCCCTAACATCTTGCGCGGCTCCCATTCCACTTTTTCTTCCTCGCCGCCGTTACCAACGTTGGGAATAATGTTATCCATGATATCCAGCGAAGAAACGCCCGGATAGCCCGCGCCGGAAAGCGCCTGCAGCGAAACCGCGATGACTTGCTTTACGCCGAAGGCATTGTCTAACGCTTTAAGCGCAATCGTCAGTCCCGTGCTCGTGCAGTTCGGGTTGGTAACGATACATCCGCTCCAGCCCCGGCTTGCGCGCTGGTGTTTGACCAGTTGAACATGATCCGCGTTGATCTCCGGGAGCAGCAACGGCACGTCCACGCCGCGCCTGTAGGATGATGCATTCGAACAGACCGCCGCGCCTGCCTGCGCAAATTGTGGCTCCACCTCGTTGGCAATCTCCGTGTGTAATGCGGAGAATACAATTTTCGCATCGATGCAATCCGTGGATGCCGGGACAACGACCATATCCCGCGCGTAGACAGGCATGGGATCATCCAGCACCCAGCGCGTAGCTTGCGAATATTTTTGTCCAGCGGAACGATCTGATGCCGCCAAAGCAACCACCTTGAACCAGGGATGGTTATCTAAAAGGGAAACAAACCGCTGTCCGACCGAACCGGTCGCGCCGAGCACGGCGACGGGGATTTGAGAGGGGGACATGGAAACTCCTTGAGGATATAAATGAGGAAGGATCGTAGACAGGTATACAAGTACCTATGTAAACGTTTATTTCCTTGTGTACTTGTCTACGTGTTTACCTGTGTACCTTCCACAATCAACCGATGCAACGCCCGGACCGCCTGTTCCGTATCCGCTGAATCTACCACGAGACTGATAGACACTTCCGACGAGCCCTGGGCGATGGCAAGCACATTGACGCCTTTGGCTCCGAGCTGGCTGAAGACTCTGCCTGCCACACCCACCGTATGACGCATCCCCGCGCCGACGACTGTGATGATCGACACATCTTCCGTGGACCAGACACGGTCGATGTCTTCAGCCTCAAGTTCGTGGACAAACACTTTTTCAAGTGCCTCCAGCACAGATGGAGTAGTTTCCGAAGGGACTGCAAAACAGATCGATTGCTCGGAAGAGGCTTGCGTAATCAACGGAACGCTTGTGCCTGTGGATGCAACTGCGCCAAATGCGCGTGCCGCCACTCCTGGGACGCCCAGCATCCCGCGCCCTTCAATTGTCACTAATCTTTGTTTGCGGATGGCTGTGACCGCTTTGATCACTTTTTCTGGTTTATACGTCTTACCGTTGGTGTGCCCGTTCGCAATCAGGCGCGTGCCGGGGTGCGATGGGTTGAATGTATTGCAGATTCTGAGTCCGATGCCTGCATCCACTACCGGGCGAATCGTCTTCGGATGCAACACTTTCGCGCCATAATAGGCAAGCTCGGCAATCTCGCCATAGCTGATTTCGGGCAGCGTCTGTGCTTCGGGTGCAATGCGCGGGTCGGTCGTCATCACCCCATCCACGTCGGTCCAGATCCAGACGTCGTCGGCAGGGAGGACGGAGCCGATGATCGCGGCGGTGTAGTCGCTCCCACCGCGTCCCAGCGTTGTAATGACCCCCTCTGGCGTCGCGCCAATAAACCCGGTGACGATCGGGATGATGCCCGCCTCCAGTAACGGATTCAATACTGCTTTTGCCTTTTCTGCCGTCGCCTGGAAGTCAGGATGCGCGCTTTGATAATTTGCATTGGTGACAATAAATTCCGTGGCTTCAATTGCCTTAACCTGTATCCCCACCTCCTGCGCGACCGCCGCC
>DATFHE010000282.1:0-4091 GCA_035248745.1 Anaerolineales bacterium
GTTACGGCGGCGGAGAGGGCTTGAAAACAAAAGAGTGGCTGCTAAAGATGGAAGGTGCAGTCATCGCGTAACATTTTAGAACGTCGGTGCGTCAGAAATTTACTCTTCCATTCCCTTCCATTTAGGAGTACGTTTTGCAACTCAAACACTGGCTTGTCTTTATTTTGCTTGGCGCGATCTGGAGCTCTTCATTTATGTGGATCAAGATCGCAGTACAGGAGATTGGTCCAGTCACGCTGGTCGCTTTCCGCGCCCTCTTCGGTCTCCTATTCGGCGTTATCGTGATTTTCTTTCAACGTGTCTCACTCCCGCGCAGCTTTAAAGTGTGGTCTTCACTGTTCGTCCTTGGCATCACGAACATAGCCGCGCCCTTCTTCCTGATCTCCTGGGGCGAGCAATCGATTGACTCAGCCGTCGCTTCCATCCTGGACGCGACAGTTCCTTTGTTCACCATCCTGATCGCCCACTATCTTCTGCACGATGACAAAATAACAGCGCCTAAAGTCCTTGGCCTGTTGATTGGTTTCGCGGGTGTAGTCATCCTGATGAGCAAGGATGTTGGTGCGTCACCTGGTTCCCTGTTGGGACAATTGGCGGTGGTGCTCGCCTCCGTCTTTTATGCAATCAGCGCCGTTTACGCGCGTAGAACAACAGAAGACACGCCAGGGATCATACGAAGCGTGGGGCCGCTGGTCTCGGCAACTGTGGTCATGTGGCTGGCGACATTTTTCGTCGAGAGCCCTGTGGAAGTTCCACAACTGCCTATTACATGGATATCCTTGCTCTTTCTCGGTATCCTCGGTTCCGGCGTTGCTTTTATCCTGTTGTATTATCTGATCCACGAGATTGGACCCACCCGTACGAGCATGGTGACGTATCTCTTTCCTCTGGGCGGTGTGATCTTAGGCGTGGTTTTCCTGGACGAGCAGCTTTCCTGGCAATTAATGGTTGGCGCAGTGCTCATTCTATTAAGCCTGATCGTGGCAAATATACAGCCACAGAAACAGGAACGAAATATCGAAAAACAGGCAGCGGCACATCAATGACAGAGTTTCGATCCGCCTTCATTGCAGTGATCGGCCGCCCGAACGTCGGCAAGTCTACGCTGGTGAATGCTTTGCTGGGACAGAAGATCGCGGCAGTTTCCCCTAAGCCACAGACCACGCGCAAGCGCCAGCTTGGGATTCTGACCACCGACACCGCACAGCTCGTCTTTGTCGATACGCCCGGCATCCACAGCCCGCGCCATAAGCTGGGGACGTTCCTGAACCAGGAGGCGGAAGAAGCCCTGGAGGGCGTGGATGTGATCCTGTGGCTGGTGGAGATCCCTGCCCGGCCGCAGGAGGAGGATATACAGATCGCCGCCATCCTCAACCGGGCGCCGCGCCGGATTCCAATTGTGCTGGCTGCAAACAAACTCGATCTGGTGGGACCCGATGTGTTGGCTGCCAGGCTCGAAGCTTACGCGGGGCTTCTAAAAAAGGACGTGCAGATCATCTCGATCTCCGCGGCGCAGAATCAAAATCTCGATGAGCTCCAGAGCCTGCTCATCTCACTGGCACCGGTCCGCCCACCGGAATATGATGAGGAGCAGATCACCGATTCCTACGAGCGCGACATCGCCGCGGACCTGATCCGTGAAGCGTGCCTGCTCCGGCTGCGCGAGGAAGTGCCGCACGGAGTCGGTGTGCGCATCGACGAGTTTACCGAACGCGAGAACGGCATGCTCTATATCGCCGCAACAATTTTCGTGGAGCGCGAATCGCAGAAGGGAATCGTCATCGGCGAGGGCGGGAAGATGCTCAAGCAGATCGGTTCCTCGGCTCGCAAAGAAATCGAGGAGATGGGCGGCAGGGCGGTGTTCCTGGAACTGCGCGTGAAAGTCTTGAAAGACTGGCGGAATAATGAAGAAGCGCTCCGACGCCTGGGATATAAGATAGATAGCAAGAAAAAGAAGAAAAGAACGTCGCGCTGAGGCAGGCTGTATTACGTCTTAAGAGGTCGAAACCCTTCTCCCAGCGCTTCATGTGCCACACCAATGACCATAAATGCACGCGGGTCCGCTTCCTGGACGATGGCTTTTAATGCCGCTACCTCTGCCCGTGTGATGACGCAATACAACACCAGACGGTCCGTGCCTGTATAGGCACCTGTCCCTTCGAGCATGGTGACGCCGCGTTCGAGCTCTTCGATGATGCGCGCCGAGATCGCTTTCGCCTCCGCTGTGACGATGATCGCCGTGCGGACCGTCCCGCCGCCTTCGAGCGTTGACTCCGCTACTAAACCGCTGACGTAGAGAGCGATCATCGCGTAAAGAGCCGCCTTCCATCCAAATACAAACCCTGCGCCGAGAATTACCACCGTATCCACCAGCAAATAGCTTGTGGTCATCGGCACGCCGCGGTAGTGGCTGAGAATACGCGCCAGCACGTCGGAGCCGCCGCTGGTGCCGCGCGCCCGGTAGACCAGTCCATAACCGAACCCGCTTACCACCGCTCCATACAACGCGTTCAAAAAGATGTCGCCCTGTAAATCGTTGATGAGCCGGGTCCCTGCGCCGTTGGGTGCAAACAAAGGCGTCTGCACCAGCAGGTCTGTGAACGCGGAGAGCATGAAGATGGCAAGCGCCGTCCGCACGGCAAAGCGAGCACCGCCGAGGAAACGCCAGCCAAGCACAAAAAGTGGAATATTCCCCACCAGGATCATTAAGCCGATGGGCCAGCCCGTAAAATAATTGATCAGCTGCGAGATGCCGGTCACCCCGCCCGACGCCAGGTTCGCCGGGACAAAAAATAGCCGCAGCGAAACAGCCTGGATCAACGCGGCGAGGATGATCAGGAAGTAATCAAGCAGGGTGGGCCAGTATTTTTTCATATTCCATGACATGTCATTGCGAGAGAGTGACGCCAGTCACGACCGAAGCAATCTCCTCTTTCAAAGGCGAGGAGATTGCTTCGGTTGAAACGCTGCACGTTTCGTCCTCGCAACGACATTCTTAATCCAAAATCTTCACTCCCGCTTTCTCCTCAATCACGCCCACTACGGCTGAGTTATCCAGTTCGCCCATCCCCGCCTCAATCATTTGCTGGAAGAGCTTGGTGTTTTCGATCGTCCCTGAAATGGGAATATTATATTCCTGAGCAGTATCCAGGATAATTTTCAAATCCTTCAGTTGCATGTGCGCCTTAAACCCTGGGCTGCGGTTGCCCTCGAACAAACGCGGCGGCTTCACGTCGAGAGTCCAGCATTGCGCCGCGCCGCCTTTGATTGCATCAACCACTTTGCGCGGGTCCACGCCGGCTTTCTTCGAAAAGACGAGCAATTCCCCCATCGCCACCATCTGCGCCGCGACCATGATCTGGTTTGCGGCTTTTGCCACCTGTCCTGCCCCCGCATCGCCCACATGCGTAACTGTCTTTCCCATCGCGAGAAACACCGGCATCACCTTCTCCAGTGCGGACGTCTCGCCGCCGACCATGATCGTCAATGTCCCGTTCTTCGCGCCGATGTCGCCGCCGGAAACCGGCGCGTCCAAGGCAAGGACACCTTTCTCCGCCAGTCTCTCTGCAATCGTCCGCGCGGAGGCTGGTTTGATCGTGGAGTTGTCCACATAAATGAGTCCGTCGTGCGCGCCTTCGAGGATGCTATTTTCGCCGAGAACAACTTTTTCTACATCCGGCGTGTCGGGCAGGTTCGTGAAAACCACATCCACCTGTTCAGCAACTTCTTTCGGAGAGGATACCGGGGTTGCGCCTTCCGCAACAAGTTCGTCCACTGCGGCGCGTGAACGGTTATGAACGATAAGCGGAAACCCCGTCTTGAGGATGTTTCGCGCAATCGACTTCCCCATCAGCCCGAGACCAATGTACCCGACTTTGAGCATGGAATACTCCTGTTTTATATAGAGGATTCTGAGATTATAACCGTCCCTCCCGCGAGGCCTACGTGTGGGCGACCCATCCTATTTCTAACAAAGATTGAACGATCAATCCAATTTTCTTGTAATCTTAATCTGCAGGAAATCCAAACGGGGCTCCCCTGCATCCTGCCGAAAAGAGATCAAAAAGAACCTGCCTCCATGCGTAGTGGAG
>DATFHE010000283.1:0-3186 GCA_035248745.1 Anaerolineales bacterium
CCCGGAGGGGTCAGCCCCGGAGCATCCAAATGATCTGCTGCGCTTGCAGGCACGGCAAAGAGACCGAAGGCGAGCGCCAGTGCCAGGAAGCCGTAGACCAAAACTGTCGAAAACTTTTTCATGGTTTTTCTCCTCTAAAAATGGAAACAACTTGTACAGCTTGTATAAAGCGGAAATTATCTTTTCCCGGTCTTGCCTCCTTCCTCTTCATTCTTTATCGGATCCATACGGGGTATACCTATTTATCCATACGCAGGTCTATGAGGTTTGCATTTATGGAAACAAAAAGAGTGTGTCGACCCGGGTCGACACACTCTTTTTAATTCCAGGCAGGATACCTTATAGATCGCTCAACACGACGATCTCACCCGTGGGCTCCCCGCTGCCTCCCTCCGGCTCGATGGAGATCCCGACGGAAGTGAAGGAACCGATCGACTCCTCAGAGGTAATAATCAAAACACTCTGACCATTTTCATCCACGGTCAACAGACCCGCGCTGACTGGAGCATTGCCAATCAGCCAGACCTGATATGTCTTCCCCGGTTCGAGCGGAGGCAAACCTGAGATCACCAGCATCGCGGACTGATCGTTCGGGTCGGCGATCAACTGTCCCAGGGCACGAGGCTGCGTCTCCGTGCTTTTCAAAGAAACGGAAATGATATCCGATTGCTCTGTTTGAGGGAGGTTTCGAATTAGCTCATCCAGCGACTGGGATTGTGCCGCGACCTGTTCATTCAACGAAGAGATTTGGTCCTGAAGCCGGGTCACTTGCGAGTGCAAGGCAAACGCCCACAGGATCGCAACAGTCGCAGCACCCAGGCTAAGGACTCGGAAAAGATTGTCAAACCGCAGACCGCGCGGAGAGCGCTCGCCGGACGCGCGTGCTGAGGAACGCTCGCGCGCCTGTGCGTCCGCGGTAACGCGCCTCATCAGCGACTCCTTTACCTGACGGGGAGGCTCGACCGGTGCAATGGTATAGGGCAAAGCCGAAGCCCCGGACTGAAGGTCCTGCACCTGCGCGCGCCCCTCAGGATGCTCAGCCAGGTACGCCTCAACCAGTTCCTTTTCCTCCTCGGTGAGCGCGTCAAGCACATAAAATGGGAGTAATTCTTCAATGCGTGGGTACATGTTATCCTTCAAACTCTTCTCGTTCCAATTCTCCTCGTAATTTCTGTAACGCCAAACGGGCGCGGGTATGGATGGTGCCAAGCGCCTCCCCGGTTGCTTGGGCGATTTCCTGCCGCGTCATTCCGTAAAAATAAGCCATTTCAATCACCTGACGTTGCACGCCGGGCAGCGAGTCCAGGGCTTTGCGCATTCGTTGACTCTGAAGACTCAGCTGCGCCTGTTCCGCGACATCCATATCGGGGTCGGGCATTGCTTCCAGAATGGGATCGCTGCCATTGGCACCCGTGAACGCTTGCGGGCGGACATTTCGACGCCGGTACGCATCAATGGCAAGATTGCGCGCAATCCGGAAGAGCCAGCCCGTAAATGGACCCAGCTGAGACTGAAATGTCGCGGCGCTCTGCCAAACGCGCCAGAAGGTCTCCTGTAAAATATCCTCTGCGAGCGTCTGATCGCCGATAATCTTCAAGGAGACTCCCAGCACCCGAGAAGCGTAACGGTCATACAGCGCTTCCAGAGCGGCAGAATTACCTCGGGCAACCTGCATCACCAAAGTTTCATCGGGTGCATCCGACAGAGTATTCTCACTTTTAATACGCATGAGGGCGTCACTTGCATTTTTAGTCTGGGACATTGGACTACTACAATTTTACCGCTTCTCTTAACGATTTTTAAATCCATCAAACAAAGGAAAATCAAAATGACAAAAGTTCTTTACGGGGAACGGATGAGCAGGCAGGGGGAACTGCGGCTGGGATGTTCTGCTGCCATCTTCGATGCGCAGCGGCGAATCTTTCTTACGCGCCGGGCAGATAACGGCCAGTGGTGTCTGCCGGGTGGCGCCATGGAATCGGGCGAGTCGGTGATGGAGGCGTGTGAGCGGGAGGTCTGGGAGGAGACTGGCTTGCGCGTCCGCGTGACGCGCCTGGTCGGTGTGTACAGCCATCCCAACCAACTGGTCGTCTATCCAGACGGAAACAAAGCTCATATCGTAGCACTGCACTTTGAGGCAGAGATTCTTAGCGGCGATCCCGCCTTAAGCAATGAGACAACAGACTTTGGCTATTTCACGCTGGAGGAGATCGAAAGGCTGGAGATGTTCGGCAGGCACAGGGAACGCGTGCTCGATACACTTGAATATCATAAGGAAGCCCTGATAAAATAGTCATCACGCTCGCTGGTGGGTATCGTTCTACTTAAGAGTTGCTCCTTCTTCGCAGCCCAGAAGCTTGACCATTTTATACACAAGAATAGAGACGATTACATGCTTAATGGAATTGAGGCTAACCAAATTTTTCTGTTTGTCATCCTGGCAGGCGCGGCGCTGCTGCTATTCACGGAATGGATTCGCATTGATCTGACCGCGATCCTGATCATCGCCGCCCTGGGGCTTTCAGGCATCTTGGATGCGGATGGCGCCCTTTCCGGATTCAGCAGTGAACCGGCGATCATTCTGGCTTCCATGTTTGTGTTGAGTGGGGCGTTGTTGCACACCGGTCTATCGGAGCGGCTTGGCAACTGGATCAAAGTACTGGCAGGCAGGGATTATGGGCGGATCATCCTGGTCGTTATGCCTTCTGTGGCGTTGCTTTCTGCCTTTGTGGGCCACGTGGCACTGACGGCTATCATGCTCCCGATCATCTTAAACATTGCCCGTGAGAATCAGATCGCGCCGTCGAAGTTATTGATTCCCATGGCATTTGCCGCCTCGCTGGGGACGGCGATCGCTCTGATCGGCGCGCCGGCATTCCTTGTGGCAAACGGCCTGCTCCGGCAGACGGGGCAGACACCACTTAGCATTTTTTCCATTGCACCCATTGGACTCGTGATATCGGCAGCCGGAACCGTTTTCTTCCTGCTTGTCGGGAGGTTCCTTCTGCCAGACCGCAAAGGGGAGGACAATGTCGATCACTTCCGTATGGAGGGGTACTACACCGAGCTGCTCCTGCTGCCCGACTCAACACTGATCGGCAAAACCATCCGTGAGATCGAAGAACAGCAGCCGGTCGATTTTAAAGTGTCGGCTTGGTACCGGAATGGTCGTCCGCGAAACCGACC
>DATFHE010000284.1:0-7379 GCA_035248745.1 Anaerolineales bacterium
CGCGGTAGATCACGTTGCAAACGTAACCTACAACCCTTGGGTGGTAAAATCGAACGAAACGGATTCAGTCTTTGTGAGGCTGATAACCCGTAACCCAAGGAATGGAAAGAGACATGCCAACCAAAGTTCCCCTTCGAAGCAAACTCGATAAAAAATTTACATGGAACGCCGAAAGCGTTTTTCCATCCGATGAAGCCTGGGAAAATGAAATCAAGCACATCCTTGAAGATATTTCCACGGTCAAGCAGTTCCAGGGAAGACTGGCGGAGGGTCCATCCGTTTTGGTCGAGGCATTGGAAGCCGTGTATGAGCTGGTCTCCTGCGCGCAGAAAGCATCCATGTATGCCGGGTTTTCCTATGCTGTCGATACCACAGACCAGCATGCCGCGGGAATGCGCGGCAAAGCACAGGGTGTATATGGTCAGGTTCTCTCTGCAGTTGCATTTGTGCAGCCGGAAATCCTGGCCATTGGCAGAGAAAAGCTCGACGAATGGATGAACCAGCCTTCCGGCGACAAGCTGGCGATATATAAACATTCCTTCGATGACCTTTTTCGCAGGCAGGCTCATGTACGTTCTATAGAAGTGGAAGAAATCCTGGGTTTGGTGAGTGACCCGCTGCAGGGACCATCCAGCTCGACGAGTATGCTGACCGATGCGGATTTCAAGTTCAAGCCCGTGAAAGACAGCGATGGCAAGGAACTTGATCTTACGCAGGGCACCATGAGCAAGCTGATGCACAACCCCGATCGCAAAGCACGGCGCAGAGCCTATGAAACTTACATGGATAAATATCTTGAGCATAAGAATACGCTTGCAAGCAATCTGGCACATTCCGTCAAAGCGAACGTCTTCTACATGCGCGCCCGAAAGCATGAATCAACACTTGCAGCAGCACTGTTTGAGTTGAATATCCCCACGGATGTTTTTCATAATTTGATTGATACGTTCCGGAAGAACCTGCCCGTCTGGCATCGTTACTTTGCCATTCGTCGTAAAGCACTGGGACTCAAGAAACTTTCCTACTATGATATGTGGGCGCCAATCACAAAGAAGCAGGTAAAAGTGCCCTTCGAACGAGCCGTGGAATTGATCTGCGAGAGCCTGGCTCCTATGGGCACAGACTATGTGGAAACGGTACGGCGCGGTTGCCTGGAGGAACGCTGGGTAG
Organism: Anaerolineales bacterium; assembly: GCA_035248745.1. GTDB lineage: Bacteria > Chloroflexota > Anaerolineae > Anaerolineales > Villigracilaceae > Defluviilinea. The sequence continues at coordinate 1,171 of DATFHE010000284.1, forward strand.
ATGTGTACCCGAATCAGGGCAAGGCAGAGGGTGCGTTCTCGTGGGGCTCGCAGGGGACACATCCGTTCATCAACATGAGCTACACCGATGAAATGACGAGTATGAGCACGCTCGCGCATGAGCTGGGTCACTCGATGCATTCCTATTTGACGTGGAAGAATCAGCCATTCGTCAACAGCAATTATTCGTTGTTCGTCGCCGAGGTGGCATCCAATTTCCATCAAGCGATGATGCGCGGGCATTTGCTGCAAACGGTCAAAGATAAGAACTTTCAGCTTGCCCTGCTCGATGAAGCCGTGGGCGGAAATTTCTTCCGATATTTCTTCCAAATGCCAACCCTGGCGCGCTTCGAGTTGGAGACGCATCAACGCGTGGAACGCGGCGAGGCTCTTACCGCCGATTCCATGATCGACCTGATGGCAGAGCTGTTCGCCGAGGGGTTTGGTCCAGACTTCGACATGGACCATGACCGCGTAGGGATGACGTGGTCCACCTTCGGTCATCTCTTCGCAGATTATTATGTGTATGCCTACGCGACAGGAATTTCAGGGGCGCACGCATTTGCCGGCAAGATCCTGCGCGGCGAGCCGAACGCCGTGGCGAATTATCTGGACTTCCTCAAATCCGGAAGTTCGGATTATTCTCTAAATGTCCTCCAAAAAGCCGGAGCAGACCTGACCACTCCGGAAACCGTGGAAGAAACCTTTGTTGTCATGGAAGATTACATTGACCGGATGGAAAAATTGTTGTAAGGACGAGCGGAACTCTCTGGAGAGCCATGCCTCGCCCCTACCAGAAATCTAAAATCGCAAATCGGAAATGAAATAATGCCTCAAACACAAATTGCCTGTCCACGATGCCGTCAGATGATCACGGCAAATATCGAGCAACTTTTTGATGTCACACAAGACCCGCAAGCCAAGCAAAGACTGCTCGGCGGTGTATCCAACATGGCGCGCTGTCCACATTGCGGTTACCAGGGACGCCTCGCCACGCCCATTGTGTACCATGACAATGAGAAGGAGCTGCTTCTCACTTTCTTCCCGCCCGAGTTGAACATGCAGCTCAACGAGCAGGAACGGATGATCGGTCCTATGATCAAGCAGGTCACAGATCGATTGCCGCCTGAAAAGCGGAAAGCCTACCTGCTCAAGCCCATCCCAAACCTGACGTACGAATCCATGATCCAGACCATCCTTTCCAAGGATGGCATCACACCTGAGATGCTCAAGGAGCAGCAGGAACGAGTGCAAGTGATCGAGCGCCTCCTGCAAGCCAGCTCGAAGGATGTTCGCAGCGAGCTTATCAAACAGAACATCAACCTGTTCGATGAACAGTTCTTTGCTCTCTTCAGCCGTCTTGCCCAGAGCGCAGCCGGAAGCGGACAGGAACCTGTGGCACGCGCCATGGTGGATCTACAAAGTCAGTTGCTCGAAGAGACAGAATTTGGGCGTAATCTGAAGGAATCGGTGGGGGAGCTGGAAGCGGCGACAAAGGAACTGCAGGAGGTGGGGCAGGGACTCACCCGGGAGAAGCTGTTGGAGATTGTGCTTCAATCTCCCAGCGATGCGCGTATTCGCGCCTATGCCACCATTGCGCGCGGCGGCATGGATTATCAATTCTTCCAGCTTCTTTCAGAGAGGATTGACAAGGCATCCGGTGAGGAAAAAACGAGAATCGAATCGATCCGCGAGAAGTTGCTGGATTTCACCAATGAGATCGACAAACAGATGGAAGCGCGCTACAAACAGGCTCAGGAATTCGTCGACTCTTTACTGGCGCAGGAAGACGTTGTCAAGGCAGTGCGCGATAATCTGAACAACTTTACCCAGGATGCCGTGGATGTCGTCAACCAGATGCTGCGGCAGGCTTCCGAGAAGAATGATTACACCCGTATGGGCAAGCTCCAGAAAATGGTCGAAATTCTGCGCGAAGTCTCCACGCCGCCCGAAGTAGGATTCATCGAGCAGCTCCTTGACGCGCCCGACGACGGAACGCTCGACCAGATGCTCAGCGCCAACAAAGACTTGCTTAACGACCAGTTTATGGAAGCACTGATCGGCCTGGTAGCACAGGTCGATCAAGCCTCGGAGCAAGGCAACCCCGAAGCCAAAGCCTTGAGCGAAAAATTGAGCAAGGTATATAAAACCGCCCTGAAATATTCCATGCAAAGGAATATGGGAGAACAAAAAATCCAGTAACAAAAATGGGTTCCTTGTGGAACCCATTTTTTGTTTTGCAACTATTTATTTTGGTGTGCAGATCACATTTGTAAGAGTTGTAGTACAGGCATACTCTTTTTTGAGCAGCAATGCCTGTGTAGACGCATTGTACACGCTGATCGAGGCATCCGTCCAAAAGATGAAGTCAACGTGTCCGGTCCAGTTGGAGCTGGGACAGCCTGCTTCATCCCAGGGGATAGTTTCAGGGTCAACGGTCTCGACACCAAAGGGACTCTTGCCATTCTTCCTGACCGGGCTATCCCCATCCAGGATCTGGCTGCCACTGGCTGCCACTTTTGGATAGCTTTGCCCGGGGACCTGATTCCCGCCAAAGTTGATGCAGGTAATTGCAGGAATGCCGCTCGCTTCGACGACGACCGATACATCCGAGTTCCCCAACCCGGTCAATGTGCCGTCTGCGATCAGCGAGCCCAGCCGGAACGAAACACTCGATAACTTGACCGCGCCCCCGGCAGAGACGGGCGTGACCATCGCCATAATGATTAAGAAAACAGACACTAACGAGTAGATCTTCTTTTCCATTTTATACCTCTATTAACCTTAAGCTAGTCTAAGAACTTCACCAACACCATCGCACAACATCTTACAATACGCCTCCAATTCATCCTAATCTGTAACATACCAGCAATCGGCTTCGTGATAAAAATGGTTGGCTGCAATGGAACGCAATGCGGCTGGGAAGAAAATGAACCCCGCTTCACGTACAAGACTGTTACGTATTCGGAAAGTTACACGGAAACATTGCGATATCATAATTAATGGAGCTCGATGAACTTCGAAGATAAGACGAGTTCTTCAAATGAATACGAAACCCTGCAACAGGCAATTGACGCGCTTGAAGCGCGGCGATCCGCATTGGGAAATCAAACCGTGGAAGTTGCCCAGGCAGCACTGCGCGAGAAGCTGGCGCGCCTGAGCAAGGCTCACGAGCCACAGGAACGCAAGCTGATCACTGTGCTTTTTGCGGACGTTTCAGGGTTTACCGCCATGGCAGAGACACTGGATCACGAAGTCGTGAGCAGCGTGATTAACTCTCTCTGGTCGCGCGTGGATAAAGCGATTCAGAATCACGGTGGCCGTATTGACAAGCACATCGGGGACGCTGTAATGGCTCTCTTTGGAACACCTGCTGCACGGGAAGATGACCCCGAGCGCGCCATCCGTGCGGCGCTACAAATTCAAACCGAAGTGCAGGAATGGAAATGGGAATTCGGTGATTCGTTACTGCTGCAGCGACCGTTGAACCAGACGATTCAGCTGCGCATGGGTATCAATACAGGACCTGCTCTGCTTGGCACAGTGGGGACAATCGGCGAATACACTGCTATTGGGAATACTGTCAATGTTGCCAGCCGCCTGCAACAGGCAGCGCCGCCCGGCGGTATCCTGATCTCGTATGACACCTATCAGCATGTGCGCGGAATTTTTGATGTGGCGACCCTGCAGCCAATCCTGGTGAAAGGGATAAGCGAACCGATTCAAGTCTATACCGTAAACAGCATCCGGCCGCGGGCATTTCGTGTCCCGACGCGCGGTGTAGAGGGGATCGAAACGCGTACCATCGGGCGCGAAGAAGAACTGGCGAGAATGCAATCGGCATTCGAACAAGCCCTGGAACAGCGCCAGATGCATTTGATTAACCTCGTCGCCGAAGCAGGGACAGGAAAATCGCGTTTGCTGTATGAATTTACAAAATGGCTCGATGTGCAAAAACATTCCGTGCACCTTTTCAAAGGTCGTGCCACTCACGAATTGGCTCAGATCCCTTATGGACTCCTGCGCGATATCCTTTCATCCACCTTTGGGATTCAGGATCATGACAGCGCGGCATGGGCGCGCCAAAAGCTGGAAAGTGGGATTCTCAGTTACATTGGGGATGAGGAAAATGCCAGTCTGTATGCGCACTTTATCGGTCATTTGATCGGGTTGGATTATTCCACCAGCTCGCACTTACAAGGCATTCTCGGGGATGCACAACAAATTCGCGATCGGGCATTCCACTATGCAACGCAGTTTTTCTCCGATATCACACGCGACCAAATCGCGGTCATCTTTCTGGAGGATATTCACTGGGCGGATGCGGGTTCCCTGGACTTCTTCGATCACCTGATGCATACAAAGCCTGATCTGCCTTTGCTGCTCATCGGATTGACGAGAGCAACGTTGTTTGAAACGCGACCAGATTGGGGAACGGCTCCCATTCAAACGTTGCGCCTGGATCTGCTGCCACTATCTAAAGAAAACAGCCGCCGGCTCGTCGAGGAAATCCTGCAAAAGGTAAAAGAGATTCCGCCGGAATTGATCGAGACAATCGTCTCGAAAGCCGAGGGAAGTCCTTTTTATATCGAAGAAGTGATCAAGGTCCTGATCGACAGTGGTGTCATTCGCAGAGGTGAAAACCAATGGCAGGTGGAGATGGACCGGCTTTCTACTCTAAGTGTTCCAGCCACTCTCACAGGTCTGTTGCAGGCAAGGCTGGATAACTTACACCCCGGTTCCCGGGAGACTCTTCAACAGGCTTCTGTAGTAGGACGTATTTTCTGGATCAGCGTTCTGGAACGGATGCAAAACCCCGAAAAGCTCAGCGATAAAATACCTACTCCAATTGAGGATCGATTACGGACACTCAGAGCAAAAGAGTTCATTTTCGAATATGGCGATCTGGACGAATCCCAATTCCCTGAATACATTTTCAAAAATGCCATCCTGCATGATGTCACTTATGAAAGCGTATTGTTAAGACTCAGGCGGGTCTATCACCTGCAGGCTGCAGAAGGGTTGATCGGCATCTGGGGGGAGCGCGTGACCGAATACGCCGGCCGCGTGGGCGAGCATTATGAACAGGCAGGAGAGCGAATCACAGCCTCCGAATGGTACGCCCGTGCGGGCAGGCAGGCGCAAGCCACGTATGAGACCCATGCCGCGATCCATTACTATCAAAAAGCCCTGGAGTTCTTACATTCCACGAACATTCCCCACTTAATTTCTCTTCAACTGGAAATCTATTCACACCTGGGGGAGGTATTGAACTGGCAAGCGCGCTACACAGAAGCCGTTGAAACGTACACGGCGATGTTGCACATTGCCCGGGAGCATCAGGATGCAATCGCCCAGTCGCGGGCATTGCAAGGTCTTTCTACCTCAATGAGTTACCGGGGACATCACGATGCTGCTCTCGAGAGCGCCATGCAGGCTGGCTCCCTGGCACGAACGGTGAATGCACGCATGGAGCTTGCCAAAGCGCTTTGGACTGAAGGGTCTGTACGTTACCGCCTGGGCGAGCCGCGCGCAGCACTCGCCTTAGCTGAGGAATCTCTGGAGATCGCATCTGAATTAAATAATTCCAGCGAAATGGCACGGAGCCTCAATCTGCTGGGAGCGGCTCACTATGTATTGGGTCAATACGTGCAGGCGCAAAATTATTGGGAAAGCGCATTGAACATCTTTCAGGAGCTGAATAACAGACAGCAGGGCATGGACTTGTTAAGCAACCTGGGCGTGATTGCAGATGCACGTGGGGATTATGAGACTGCCTTCCAAAGGTATCACAGCGCACTTGAGATCGCCCGCGAGATCGGGTATCGCGATGGGGAGATCGTCTTTCTCACCAATCGCGGCAGTGAGCAGGTTGCGCTCGGGAATTATGGAGCCGGAGAGGTGGATCTGCATCAAGCTATTCAACTGGCAGGCGTTAACGGCTCGTGGTGTTTACCGATCACCTTCAACTATCACGCAGAAGCCTTGCTTGGGTTGGGCCGCTACAAAGAAGCTCTGTACTCAGCGAAACAGGCATTAGTGCTTGCAGAGGAAGATAAGACTCCGGAATACATCGGCCTGGCGTGGAGAACGTTAGGCATGGTCTCGGAGAAGCTTGGCAAACCAATCCGCTTACGAGATCGGAATACTCGCAAATTCGTGGAGTATGATGTTGAGGCTTGTTTTGCGAAAAGTGAAACGATCTTCGCC
>DATFHE010000285.1:0-9724 GCA_035248745.1 Anaerolineales bacterium
CCCAGCAAAAGGGTATCAGCCTGATTGATTTCCTCAAAAAGGGCTGCGCCCATATCATCATGCCAGTAGGGCATGGTCCAACCGCCATACTTAAACCCACCTTCCGTGTCTTCCTCCGCGCCACCTGGCGCCTGCAGCACGCCATCCAACGAAACAAATTCAGCGACGATTATTTTCCTCACGCGCCTTCTCCTTTCACAGATTATTTCTTTTTGCTGCCTGATGTATTGTAGGCAACAGCAGTCCGAACAAGGTCTTTCAACGCCGCCTCATCAATCTCATCTCTTTCGGCGATGTCAATAGCGCGCGTTGCCTTTGCTTCCAGCCCGGCGTTGAAGAGACCCTTTGGGTCATCCAGGGAGGCGCCTTTAAAGAAGTTGAGCTTCACATGATCTTTGAAGACTCCGGCAGCAACCACGTTCCCTTTGTAGGACCAGACCGGGACGCCCCATTTCCATTCTTCCGTGAGACTCGGAGCAGTCTCCAGGATCAACTTGCGTAACCGGGCGATCATCTTCCCACGCCAGTCGGTTAGCTCTTTTATGAAGTTGTCAATCTGTTGGGAGGCAGCCGGACTCTCTTTCGGGTCTGTTTTTTTCATACAACACCTCTATGTTTTCTGCAACTGAATCAGATCTCTTAATGCCTTTTCCAAAGCTGGTCTTTTCGTCTCGATATCCTGCTGATCGTCAAAGTACGCCATCCGCCGATGCTCGTAGTCCCCTTCCAGTAATTTACTCTTTACCCGCGAAATCATCGGGTTGTGAAACACCAGATGGATCCGTTCCTTTTCCCAAAGGTTGAACGTGACCAAAGACTCGCCATGATAACTAAAAGACGGGGCATTCCATTTGATCTGCTCGGTGATGTCTTTATTTACATCTCTAATGATCTCTCGCACCACTTGCACTTCTGCTTTGAAGGGATGGTTGAGCTCGTTCATAAACGCATCCACCTGCTCCGTCTGATTCGCAGCGGGTTTTGCTTTTTTCATGTTTTACTTCAGGCTTTCTGCCAGCTTCTCGAAGGATTCACTCCAGCCCTGATGCGTACCTTCACTGTCCGGTCCGGCAGGCAGACCGGTATGCCGCAAAGTCATTTTCGTCTTGCCATCTTGGTCTTCAAACGTCACAGTCACCAGCATTTCCAGAGGAAAGTCGGCGCTCATACCGTAATACGTTGCCGGGACGACATTCCCGTTCTCGTCGGCAAAACTATCGGTAAAAACAAGTCGTTCCATAGGAATAATTTCGCGGAAGACGCCCGTTCCCCAATACTCCCTCCCTTTGGGCGAGCGCATACAGTTGAGATATTTTCCGCCCACGCGCAGATCCATTTCGCAGAACGGGCAGGTATAGTCCCTGGGTCCCCACCAGAGCATGAAATGTTTCGGGTCCGTCCATGCCTGCCAGACGAGCCCACGGGGAGCATCAAAGAGACGCGCAATGAAGACCTCCTGTTTTACCCGCTCACCTGCTACATCATTTTTCGCCATGGGGTTTCTCCTTTTTTTGCAATGCGCTCAGGTACTCATCAAGGCGATCAAAACGCTGTTCCCAGACGCTGCGGGATTTCTCAACCCACTCCGCAACCTCACTTAAGCGATCGAGGCGCGCTTCACAATATCGTTCACGACCCTGCCGCCGGACAACTAACAACCCGCATTCTTTGAGGATTCTGATATGCCGGGAAACCGCCGGGCGGCTGATCGAAAAATGCTCTGCGACCGCGTTGATAGTAAGTTTTTGATTCGCTAGAAGACCTATAATCGCTCGTCGGTTGGGATCTGCAATTGCGCGGAAAACGTCTTTTCTTGTCATGTAACAATATGTAACCAAAGTATTACATATTTATCCATTTTAGAACACTTGTTCTGTAATGTCAAGATAAAAATAGAATTAATGTATAACTGCTTAAGGGTACTTTGATACGAACGACTCCATCCCCTATCTGTTATGCCGTTTTTAGCCCTGCTTCTTTCTCTCTGAATATTTCTCACGCTGCTTTTTATCCAGATGCTCTGTAGCGTAGCGCAGTGTTACCCGTGGCATGCTGGCGGCATACGTATCTAAAAAGCCTACTAATTTTTGCTGGTTCACGTCGCCGGCTGCTCGCAGCATCCAGCCGGTTGCTTTGTGAATCAGGTCTTCTTTGTCATCGATCAACATCCCGGCAATCTTGAATGTATCCTCCACACCACCCTGGCGGATGAAATACCCGGTGCTCACAATTGCGGTGCGCCGTTCTGGCATCTTCCTGGAACGTGCCAGCTTAAAGAGAATCTTGCGCGGCTTATCGAACAGGTATCCGCCCACCACATAAGGGGCGCTGCGATCCACCAGGTCCCAGGTGTTGATGCGATCATGGCGCTGGATGTAGAGATCAAAAAGCTCCTTCTTACGGGCATCTGTTGTCTTCTTCGATCGCGCCTGAAAGTCCATGATGCTGACCGCGCCGACCCGCGCTTCATGGATTGAGCTCTCTAAAAGTTTTTCTACTTCTTCCAGCGACATGTCCATGAATTCTTTGGCGAGCGCGAAGACCTGTCCCATGCGAACGCCCAGTATCAAATCTCCCTCGTCAGACGCAAGATGCGCGTGTGATTTGACAACAGAGCTGGAGCTTAAAGCTTTCATCCTTTTGACAAATTCATCAGCAGTTCGTTTTGTAGTCATGTTTGATACCTCTGAGGAAGCGGGAAATCACCAGACCCGTACTATCTTATGACACGATACCTGAGATGTGTCACATCGACTCCATCGACAACGGCGAGCTTTTCCAATTGAGTCGGTCCGCCAAGGTGGTCGAACAGCCGCACCCCTCCCCCGAGGAGAACGGGCGCCAGGTCAATTTGGATCTCGTCGAGCAGTCCAGCCTGGAGGCACTGCTGTGCAATACTTGCGCCGATGATATCGACATTCTTACCTCCGGCAGCGTTCTTCGCCTGCGCGACGGCGCTCTCGACCCCGTCCGTGACGAAGGTGAAAGGCGAACCCGGCTTGACCCATTCCTGCGGGACCGTGTGGGTCACAACGAAGTGAGGCGCATCCGCGCCGCCCGGGGGATTACCGCCCCACCCCCGGGCAATGTCGAACGTCCTCCGCCCCGTCACAGATGCGCCTATGTTCTGCCAGGAGGGCCGAAGAAAGTCCGCGCTGGCGCGTGAGATCTTGAACACCATGTCGGTGCCGGGCAGTGGGAAATCGGTATCTCCGCTCGAATACCACTTAAACAGCCTGTGGCCACCGTCGCCCAAACCACTGTCAGGATTGTCATTCGGTCCGGCGACAAACCCATCCAGCGACATGGAGAGCTCTAAAACGACTTTGCTCATGTTTTTGATCTCTTTTGCATCATGCTTTGATGAACTCTATTAATACCGGAGCGAGAGCCTCGGCATTCACTTCATGCGTCTGGCCTTTCAGTGTGCGATGTTGTCCATGGGGCATAGCATTGGCAAGCTTTATGGCGGTTTCATGCATGAACGGAAAGCTCTCGCTGCCATCCATGACAAGTGTTGGCACAGCAACCCTGGCTGCCCGCTTCGTGGGCACGGCGGCATCTTCCCCCAGAGCTGCGATATGGTCATATTCAAGCGTGTGCCCGATCGACTCCCACAGCGGCCACATCGGCGTCTGGCGAATTCCTTCCACGTCGGCGGGAGAGGCCCCAACCAGCATCATAAAATGCCCGACGGCATCGCCTTTACGGTCCGCTGCTAAAAGTTCCCGCAGTTCTTTTACGTATGTTCTCCATGCCTCTTGCGCAGCAGGGTCATCGTTATACGGCGCTTCGTACATGGCTAGCTTCTGCACTTTATCAGGCAGCGCGATGGCTGCTTCCATTGCCAGCGCCGCGCCGGAGGAGATGCCATACAGGGATGCCGAGCCGCCCATTTCATCGATGATGGCTTCGATATCTTCGATTTCCCGTTCGAGTGCATAGGGCTGGGTATCGGAGCTGTCGCCGCGCCCGCGTCGATCGTAATGGATCACGGTGAAGTGTGGCGCCAGTAGCTCCGCCAGCTGTACCATTCCCTGATCGAAGGTGCGATACTGCAGTGCGCCATCCACCAGGATCACTGCCGGACCGTCGCCCCATTGGTCGAATGCGATCGTCGTGCCATCTTTTGAAGTAACTGTTTTCATCTCAGCGGTCCTAGTTGCTCATCGTTTCCAGGATCTCGTCGAGCTGTTCGTATCCCTGGTTGAGTCCATATTCCATCCCGGACTGGATCATGCCATCGCGGTCGGCAACGGATTGAAAGATGGATTGCGTCGTCAGGCGCGTCCTGCCATTCGGCAGATCTTCGAGCCGTAGCGTTTCGAGGACCACATGTCCACTTTCGGGAAGTCCCTCAAACTCAAAGGTCTGAATGATCCGCTCTGGAGAGACTTCATGGAACACGCCGTGAAACCCAAATTCGTTGCCTTCCTGATCCTTTTGGATAAATTGCCACTTGCCGCCGCTGACGGGTTCGAATGCCTCCAGATTCGTAGTGAGGTCACGCGGTCCCATCCACTTTGCAAAAAGATTCGGGTCCGTATGCGCCTGGAAGACGAGGCGGCGCGGCGCATCGAATTCGCGCGTGACAAAGAGCTCCTGCTTGCCTGGTTCGGCTGTGATCGTCGTTTTATTTTTTGACATGATGTACTCCTTTTATTTGACCTTTGTAGAAACTGCATCGTACCCACCGCCACCGGGATACACCCAACTGCCGGTGAGCGTATTTCCATCTTCACTGAATGTGCCCTTGTAATAGGCAGGAGAACCCTTTTCTCCTCCCCAGATCGTGAGAGTATCGCCTTCGATCTCATAAACATAGTCGAGTGTCATACCATCGAAGAAACTGTAGAAACGGGATTTGATCTCCGAGCTGGGTTCCGTTCCAAATACTGACTCATGCCCGATGATCTCCACACCCTTGATCTTGTTCTCACCGTGCATGAAATCTACGTGCTGGAGGAGGAAAAAGCCACCTGGTGCCCACTCGTAGGTGATTTTGCCATCCAGCTCCCCAGATTGTTTCCACGTGCCAATGAGTCTCTCCAAGGGCTTCAAGTCTGGATTGGGTTTCAGTTGTTCATTCATCTCATTTCTCCTTTGATTTTAATTCTTCTAAAATATCATCGAGCCGCTCGTAGCTCTCACTCCAGTACCGTTCGAACGGTGCGACCCAGTCATAGATCGGCTTCAGCCGTTCCGCATTGACGCGGTACAGGCGCTGGCGACCGACCCGCCGCTCGCTCACCAACCCCACCTCTTTCAACACACCAAGATGCTTTGAGACCATCGGCTGGTTCCAGCCGAGTCGCTCCACGAGCTCGTTGACCGATAATTCCTGCGTGCCCAGCACTTCCAGGACCTTCCTCCGCTTGGGCTCTGCTACGGCATTGAAGGGGTCAAACGTGGTTGGGGTGCGTGCCATATCTTTATTATATTCCTATATAGGAATATGTCAAGTGATATGTTTAGGACTTAAGTACTAAATCTTACGCAGTTATTGGATATTGAGATTACAGATTAGAGTGTGAGATTGAATTCAAAGTGCTTATAAAACCTGCCAGTGCGTCTGCCCCAGATGTTTCCCCCACGGAAAGGATATTATCCATTGCTTCTTGAACGTAGGTCGGATTGACAATCTGACCTACTAACGCCTCGAAAAACTGATGCCACAGGACTCCGGCTTCTCCCCGCCCTGCTGATCTCAACCATGCGGCAGAAAGCGAGGTGGTCAACGGCGCGGCGGTATCTGCTATCGATTGTGTGAGAGCGCTTGCACCTTCATGTGGATGAAGGATCCATGTGGCATGGATGGCGCCCATGATGAAGTCATCCCCGGCAGGTGTGAGACCAGCACCCAAACCGGCAAGTTGTTTGGCTGCCGTGAGGGAGGAGGGGAGATCGGCGACCGCAAGAGAAGAGGAGAGAGAATTAGAGAATTTGTAATTAGTAATTAGTAATTGTGCTGCTTGATCGAGTATATGATTTAGCTTTTCATGCAAGCGTTCCCAATCAGGACGCGGATTCCACAGTTTCGCGTCCGAGGCGTAGATGGTGAGATCACCAAGAGTCACTTTACGACCTGAAATGAAAATTGAAGACTGGAGACTCAAATGCTCTGAGAAACAAATATTTTCTTCAATAACCAGATTGAACGGTCCATTCCCGATCTGAGGCGTGACAATAGATAATACTTCCCTGCGCTCATTGATCAGATTACAGGCATTGTCGAAGATATGCAAAATTCGTGGGTGCTGCGAGCTTGCCAGCCAATCACGGACATGAGATGTGACAGAAGTAGCATTAAGGAATTGCATCACGTTCATTTACAGTTCTTTCGATAAATCCCTCGAACGATGCCGGCTCACGTTTCAACAGCCACCGCAACACATTTGGGTTTCCTACCAATCCCCACCGATCGTAATATTCAAACATCTTAATCAAGTTTTCAACTGCATACTCACTGAGACCCTTTGCTCCGAGTCTCCAATCTCTAATCTCTAACTTCTCAGCTTTGACATCACGCTTCAACACACGATTAAGAATTTCCGCAACTTCCAAGTGAGATAGGGGCACTGTACCAGCAAGTTCATACACCGCGTTTTTATGATTCGGCTCCGACAATACGATCCTGGCTACATCGGCGAGGTCTTCCAGGTCTATGAAAGAGAATTTCGCATGGATCGAATAGGGAACACGTAACAATCCTGTTTCGATGATGCTCGTCCAGCCCGCCAACAGATTTTGCATATACGGCGCAGGCTGCAGGATCGTGAACGGCAGCCCCGCTTCGAAGATCATTTCTTCCACGCGCAGTTTCTGCCAGTGATGCTGCATCTTCTCTATCTGCGGATGTAGAACAGAGTGATAAACGAAATGCTGGACGCCAGCCTTTTGAGCTTCCCTAATTACTAAATTACCGATGACTCTCTCATCCGGACTCATATTGGGACAAATGTGATAGACCGCTCTCACGCCTTCCATCGACGCGCCGATAGTAGCCTCATCGCGCATATCCCCGACAATGACTTTCTTCGCGCCCAAAGACGTTATAACGGAAATATACTCTTCACGGCGGACTAACGCGCAAATACTCTCTGCTTTGGATAGCGCCTGAATCAGCGCCCTGCCTGTTTTACCTCCGGCGCCCGTGATGAGAATCATGATTCTGAATATAATCCATTATAAAGAGTTATCAAGCTATTCTTTATAATGGAATGTGCAATGGCTCTCGCCTGGAGACCCCGCAAATGCCCATTAGAGCTGTTTTCTCAGTATCGCAACGATAGTCATGCAATTGAAGTGAGTAGGGCTTGCCCTTGCTTTTTATCAGTGGGCTAAACGGTTACTTCGCGAATGGAACTAGCATGCCGGGCTCATTCGAGGAACAGGGCGAAATCATTTGGGGTATATTAATGTTATCCTGAACTGCACGGGTATGACCGACTGCTTCAACCCTGGTTTTCTGTCAGCTTCTGGAGCCATCGCGACGGAATAATGTATCGAAAGGAAAATTCATGGCAGCCGATAAAATCCGCTTTCGTTCCATTGATGAGTATATTGCGTCTTTCCCTGCAGATGTACAAAAAATACTCGAGGAATTAAGGGCAACTATAAAAGCCGCTGCTCCTGCTGCAGGAGAAAAAATCAGTTATGGCATGCCAACCTTCACGCTGGATGGCAACTATTTAATCTACTTTGCCGGGTGGAAGAATCACATCTCCATATACCCGATTCCTGTAGGAAATGATGACTTTAATAAGGAAATATCACAATACGCAGCTGGAAAAGGCACGCTTAAATTCCCGATAGACAAGCCCCTTCCGCTGGAGTTGATCACTGAAATCGTTAAATTGAACGCCGTTGAAAATCTGAGCCGGAACGATAAGAAAAAAATTTAGCCTGCGCAACACGGAGATATGACATGTCAACACTTCAAGCGAAATCTGGATTTCTAAATGTGAGTAATGCCCGAATCTATTACGAAATGGCTGGTCAAGGCACACCCTTTGTCATGATCCATGCAGGTGTAGCAGACAGCCGCCAGTGGAACAACGAGTTCGAATTTTTCGCCCGGAAGTATCAAGTCGTCCGTTATGACATGCGCGGTTATGGAAAAAGCGAGCCTGTCGAGGGAGAGTTTAATCACCTGGAGGATGTAGTGGGAGTCCTGAATGCTCTCGGAGTCCAGGAACCCGTAGTGATCATGGGGTGCTCCATGGGCGGCGGCATTGCTATGGATTTTGCGCTCACGAATCCCTCCAAAGTGAGTGCGTTGATCATGGTGGGCTCGGCTCCCAGCGGGCTGGAATTGGATGTGCCGACCCCTGCCAAGTTTGCGGATGCCGAAAAGGCATTCGAGGCTGGTGATCTGGACCTCGTGGGCGAGATCGAAACGCAGATCTGGTTTGATGGCAGCGGACGAACACCGGATCAGGTAAATCAAGCGATGCGTAAACTGGTTTACGGGATGAATCGCCAGGCACTCGCTCATGAAGTGAAAAACCTCGGCAAGCGCCTGCCTAACACACAAACACCAGTGTTTGACCGCCTCGGCGACCTGAAGATACCGGTCCTGATCGTTGTGGGTAGGCACGACACACCTTATATCCTTGCAGCGGCGGATTATATGGTCGAGAGAATACCGTCTGCCAAGAAGGTTGTCATCGAAGACGCGGCGCACTTGCCCAATCTGGATCACCCCGACGAATTTCAGGCTCACGTTGAAAATTTTTTGGAAAGCCTTTCCAGAGAAAAGGAGTCTGGCGATGACTGATTATTTTCTCGCAAAGATATTTGAGCATAACAACTGGGCAAACGAAAAGATCATCCAGGTTTGCTACGCGTTGAGTGACGAGCAGCTCGACGCGGAACCTCATTCCATCACGAAAGGCAATATTCGCAACACGCTGGTGCATCTCGTGAGTTCACAGGAAAGTTACCTGAAAACCCTGACGTTGCCGCTCGAAGAACGACTCCATCCTCGCACCGTTCCATTCGCTGAGCTGGAGGAGTCCGCGCGCCGCAGTGGAGAAGAACTACTGGCACTTGTAAGCGGCGAAGGGAAACCCTTTGAGGCGCGGCTCAGAACAAGAAACGGACATTACACCGAGCCCTGGGTACTCCTGCTTCAGACCATCAACCACGCTACCGAACACCGCGAACAGATCAAAAGCATGCTGAGCGCTCTAGGCGTGACTCCGCCAGACATTGATGGCTGGGATTATGGAATCGCTGCCAACGCCCTCGTGCCGATATCTACGTGATTAACCTCCCCGCCTGCCGATTCCCTATCTCAAATCATAGAGGACCACATGGCTGATCGCTCCTTCCAATGTCCCTCCTGCGGCGCTCCCCTACTACCACGAGGAAGTGCTGCCGTAATTCGTTGTACCCATTGTCATACGTCTGTCATCGTGCCGGAAGAATTGCGGCAAGACTCATCTATTGCGCAGTGGGGCACTCTTCTGTTTGATAATTTCACTTCCAATGAAGACAATTACTGGCTGGTGGGGAGCCAGTCGAGCGAATATTTCAATCCCGTGAATCGGGCGATCGCCGATGGGCGTTATCGCTGGGAAGCAACAGTGAGTCGAGCAAATAGTATTTCAAAAGTGTGGCTAGGGGATTTTCGGGTTTCCGATTTTCACTTGCTTGCCAACAGTAAACATATCATCGGCACGCGAGCGAACAGCGGCTGGGGCGTGATTTTCGGCGTCCA
>DATFHE010000286.1:0-3383 GCA_035248745.1 Anaerolineales bacterium
ATGTCGCTGGGCAATGGCATAATCGTTTGGGTCGTGCCCCGGTGTAATCTTCAGCGCGCCGGTGCCGAACTCCATGCTGACGTAGTCATCCGCGATTACGGGGATTTCACGATTGAGGATTGGCACGATGACTTTGCTGCCGATGTACTTTTTATAACGCTCGTCCTCTGGATGGACCGCTACTGCGGTATCGCCAAGAATGGTTTCGGGGCGAATCGTCGCTACAGGGATGAACGCATCGGAATCCTTGAGCATATACTTGAAGTAATAAAGCGTTGCCTCCTCCTCGCTGTATTCCACTTCGAGGTCCGAGACTGCCGTCTTGAGTCCGGGGGACCAGTTGATCAAACGAGGACCACGATAGATGAGCCCTTTTTCGTAGAGCTGCACAAATGCCTCTCTAACTGCCCGGCTGAGTCCTTCGTCCAGAGTGAAACGTTCACGGCTCCAGTCACACGAGGCGCCGAGGCGACGGATTTGCTTCGTGATGATGCCACCGTATTTCTTCTTCCACTCCCAGGTGCGCTTCACAAATTCCTCGCGTCCAAGTTCTTCGCGCGTCACCTCCTCATTTTTCAACAGGTCACGTTCCACCATCAATTGCGTGGCGATTCCCGCGTGATCGGTGCCAGGCACCCACAGCGCAGGGATGCCTTTCATGCGGTGATAGCGGATCATCAGGTCTTCCATGCTGACGAACATGGCATGACCGAGATGCAGTTCGCCCGTCACGTTCGGTGGGGGGATGGAGATGACAAACGGCTCGATAGCTGGGTCGAACCCCGGCTTGTTCGGGTCGTTCCAGGGCTGGAAGTAACCACCCTGCTCCCACAGTTCATAGATGCGCGGTTCGGTCGCGTTGAAGTTATAGGCCTTTGGCAAATCGTGCTGAGTCATTCGTGCTCCTTGAAAATAAAGTTGACGGCTTTATCAAACGACGCGCCGAAATCGGAGGAAAACTCATGTCCAAGCTCTGTATGGACTTCCTCAGCAAACTCGACATTGTTCTTTCTCAAAACGTCCCGAATTTCGCGAGCGCGTTTCCGTGTATGATCTTTTTCGCCCGTGACAAAGTATCCGCGAATTTGACCCTCGGAGATATCTAACTGGTTGGGATCTGCCCACCACGTGCCGATTCCCATGAAACCACGTACGGGAAGGCTGCGCGTCAGTGCCGTATAGATCGCCATGCCGCTTCCCTGTGAAAAACCAGCAATGAGGACCCGCCGGGGATCGATCTGGTGTTGTTGTGAAACCTGGTCATAGTAAAAGCGCAGGTCGGCAAGTCCCCGCTCGGGGTTATCCCAATGATAGGCACCCCGGAAGACGGGCTGCGTGGATTGCGCCGATAGCACCAGCCAGCCGCGCTGCTTCGCCAGTTCCCATCGCTCCAGATCGCTCTCCTTATTTCCGTTGCGACCGTGCAACGTGATCAGCAAGGGATACTGACCAGACGAAGGCGGCTCCGGATAGAGAATGGTATAGTCCCGTTCCACCTGTGCCTGCTCTTCTTCGTAGCGTTCCTGTGAAACTGCCATGAGACGCTTGAACTCCGGAAGGTCACGAACGGCATTC
Source organism: Anaerolineales bacterium (assembly GCA_035248745.1). GTDB lineage: Bacteria > Chloroflexota > Anaerolineae > Anaerolineales > Villigracilaceae > Defluviilinea. Next base: position 1,576 of record DATFHE010000286.1, read on the forward strand.
AGGTCCGGATCTGAGAAAAGCTCCGCATGCCACCAGAGACCTGAATCCAAACCCTGCTCAAACACAGAGAGGACCTTTTCTGAGCGACCTGTTAGACTGAGGAAACACATACGCCAAAACGTTAAGCGCGCAGTCTGTTCCTGGAAGGAATGAAGATTCTGTTCGATCAACTGCACCGCCTCTTCAAATTTTTTCTGGTGATACAGAGCCACCATTTGTTCGGTCAATTGATTAAAGGTTATCGACTCCATGTAATCTCCAAGTCCTTTGCTTCGGGCTAAGCCTTCTGCTCAGAATGAAAATAAAAACACGCCTCGTCCAGGATGAGGACGACAGGCGTGCCGTGGTACCACCTCAATTCGATTTCTTAACCACGAAGAACATCAAGGGTTAGAAAACGCTCTCTGTGACTGGCAATGACCAGTCCATGCTATAACGGGCATTCCCGTGACGGTCTACTGAGCCCAGGCTTTTCTTCGTCATAAACTCCAGGCGACTTCGGCGCTGTTTCCCTGTGAATGCTTTCACCACGGTTTCGATCACCGGCATTCTTCTCTATCAGGTCTCCTGACGCTTACTCCTCCTGGATGGTTGGGATTATACGAGGGCAAAGGGTGAGAGTCAAGAAGCCCTCCCGGTTGATAACATGTAACCGCTTGGCTATAATTCCATTCTCTCACCCAAAATGTGGTAGCTTAAGAGCACATGTTATGAACAGTAAAATGAACAAATTTGTACCTATATACATGAAAGGCAGGCAAGGTGATCTGGATGATTCTGCACGACTGGAGGATAGGATGACGTTCTATATGCGTCGCTCGAAACATACAACTGTGCGAAGAACAAATAATTTTGTATATCCCTTATTGATTCTCATTTTGACCGGTGCCGTTTCACTCCTGGCTTGCACTCCCGGAGTCCCAACAACAGCTCCTACTAACGAACAACCTCCTCTGACCTTTACGGCGGAGGCGGATGCACAGGTCCGTGAAGACGAGCCGGACACGAATACCGGAACGTCTGCCTTCCTCCAGGTGGAGGGCGGTAATGACCCGAATGTGGAAAGTTTCCTCCGCTTTACCGTTAACGGGGTTTCTGCCCCAATCCAAAATGCCCGGTTGCGCCTGTATAACATGACAGACGCTTCCCGGAATGGTCCCGTCGTCTATGCGACAGATATCTCCTGGTCCGAGACCGAGATCACGTGGAATAACAGGCCGCCGCGCATTGGCGAAGAACTTGACAATCTAGGCGACACTGACAAGGAAGCCTGGGAGGAATATGATGTCACGGCAACGGTGACCGGGAATGGGACGTTCAGTTTTGTGCTTGTCGCAGACAGCAGTGATGCCACCAAGTTTTCTTCGCGTGAGGGCAGCCAGCCGCCGCAGCTTGTGATTACTCTTGCAGGCAGTTCCACACCAACGCTGGATGCCGCCACCGCCACGCCATCCACTCCAACCCCAACTGCTACCAGCAGCGCCTCAGCACCAGACGCACCTGTTTCTCTGGCGGCAGAGGCGGATGCGCGGGTAAGTCAGGCGGATCCCAACACGAATTTCGGCAACGCTCCTATTCTCCGTGTGGACGGCACAGGGGACTCGGAGGTCGAGAGCTTCCTCCGCTTTACCGTCCCGAAGGTATCAGGTCCCATCCAAAGCGTGCAGCTGCGTTTATATGTCACCGATAACGGGACGGAAAACGGTCCTGCCGTTTACGCTACGGATAATTCCTGGGGTGAGAGGAGCATCAAGTGGAACAATCGCCCGGAACATGCAAGCAACGCGCTGGATAACAAAGGCAATCTG
>DATFHE010000287.1:0-7574 GCA_035248745.1 Anaerolineales bacterium
TGGTGACATCTGCCTGATTGGCGGAGGCTACCTGGAGGGCAAGGTTCTCAGCTGCCGCCTCGTATCCCAGCCCGCCTGCACTGATCAAGATCTTCTTGAGCGGCAATCGTATCGCAGGCACAAACAGGATCGGTCCCTGAATACGCTCCATGAGCGGACGAATAGATCGTCCGATCAGCAGCCGCTTGATTTGTGTGCGTCCCAGTGGGCTTACGACCGTAATGTAGCTGCCGCTGTTGGCTTTTTCGGAAATCACCCGCTCTGCCTCCCCATTGCGTACTTCGAGCTGGTAAGGCAATTCCTTTTCCTGGAATAGCCCCACGGCGCGCTCGAAAATATCCTCTAAAGGATACTGGTCATCTATCGCCGCGGGATTGGACACCTCGTTCACGCCAAGAAGCGTGATATCCATCTTCATGACCTCAGCAAGCCAGGCACCGTATTCAATAGCGAACCAGGTCCCTTTGAATCCATTGGTAGCAATCAATAACTCTGAGTCCATTAAAATCTCCGTGGACGATATAAGATGACTCCAAGAATACCGGCGCCAATCAGCACATAGTGGGGGGGTATTCCCAAATACAATGCCAAAAAGGACAAAGCCGCCAGGATGACCGGCCGCCACTGGATGGATTTTGGGTTTGCCACTCGGAACAGTTGCCATGCGACCAGCGCCAGCAAAACGACGATCGCCGGGGTCATACCTTTGATGAACTGCTCCATCCATTCCTGCCCCTGAAACCGGACGAGCAGGGACGCCACGGTGAGCATAATCACAGTCGGGGGAATGATGGCACCCAGCAGCGCCGCAAGCACACCGGAAACGCCACCGGAGTAGTAGCCGATAAACATGGCAAGCTTTAATGCTTCACTGCCGGGCACAAGATTAGAGAATCCCACAGCTTCCACAAACTGGGGCTCCTTCATGATTTTGCCAACACATTCCTTATACAAAAGACCAATCGAGGTGGGCCCTGCAGTGGTGAGCAGGTTGACCTTGAGAAAGATCCAGAACAAACGGTACCAGAGTTGAAGCTTCGATGGCTCATTCATCGGAAGGCAAAGGTTCCAATAATTCCAGCAGCAAGAATGACAAGCGGCGCCGGCACATCGAGTAGATATGCCACCAGGCTTGCTCCGCCGACCCCCACCATCAGCCAATCGAATTCTCCTCCTGAGCCACTTTTCAAGACCTTCCAGGAAACGGTGAGAATAAGTACCGCCACCGCAGGGGTTAATCCCTCTACAAAGCGACTCAACCACGCCTCACGCTGTATGCGGTGCAGGAACACGACCAGAGCGAACATGAGGATCGTCGGCGGGAGGATCGCGGCAAACAGGGAAACCAATCCCCCAGGAACGCCGGCCACACTGTATCCCACGAACATTGCCAGCTGCAGCGCATCGCTCCCTGGCAAAAGGGTAGCAAGCCCGATAGCTTGCACAAACTGATCTTCGGTGAGGAACTTTCCCACAGCTTCATTATAGAGAAGCCCTGTGGATGCCGCACCCGAGGTGCTGAGAAGATTGATTTTGAGAAATACCCAGAAAAGAGTTAAGAGCATATCCGCCGGTGGTCCTTCGTGCTGGTCTTAATTGTAATGGCAAACAAAACAGGAGTGGAATGATTCACTCCTGTTTATACCTATGAAAGTTCTTCGGCTCATAAACAAAATTTACCTAATACCTTGACTTGAAAACCTTGTGAAAGTTACACAATGCCAGAAGATGATAGCAGACTTTCTTGGCATTGAAAGAGCCGCTACTTTGTTACCCTCACCCTCATCACATACTGATTCACTCCCCCAAAACGGTACTTATATTCCTCATCCCCACGCATAAAGTCGAATTCATAGCGTCCGTTTTCACAACACCATTGAATCGTATGTGCGAGCAGCACCCAGCCGGGGGAAAGTTCTCTGTGCTCATTACTGACACCGGAGTTGTAGCCCCAGAGCTTGTCCCTGTAATCAAAGTTCAAAGATGCGGCGGTCTTGGTGCCATCTACTTCCAGGAATGCCAGCCAGAGATAGCCGTGTTTGTGAGCATTTTGAATAGTGGCCGTCATTTGTTCGCGCATGGGCAGGTGAAGAAACTGCTCCTTCTCGGGAGATTGAATCATCAGATGAAAGAAGGCATCAATTTCAGAGTCGATGTTCTCCGTTGTGTCCACCACATAAAAGCGGACGTTCTTCTCGCTCTCCGCGGCACGGCGCATTTTACGGCGGATCTCATGGCGCTGTTTCTTGTCGATTCGCGAGAGATAATCGTCGAATGATCCATGCAGTGGGATGCGCGGCGTAGGGCGATACATTTCCTCATGATGAGACCAGCCGCGCCTTTCAGCTTCTACCTGGAGAGCCGCAAGCGTGGGAGATGAATCGGGAATGTTGTACCAGTCCACGACAGACCAGTTTTTGACGTTGGAAACAAGAAAATCCAAAAGACCAGATAGAAAACGCGTCAAATCTCCTTCGCGCACGATCAAATCCAGATAATCGGAAATCTCGATACTGCCAATTAACATGAGTGCGTGCTGTCCCTCGTATTCGGCGAGGAACAACGGCGCTATGCCGATCAGTTGTCCATTTTCGGTAGCGGAAACTAAGACAAGTTCGGCATGCTGGTGCGCCCATTCCCCGCCACCGAGAGTCTTCCACCACTGGCTCAGGTACTCGTATCGTGAGAAAGGTGTATTGGCTATGCTTTGCCCCACCAGTGCGTTCCACGTCTCGGGGGTGATTTCTGAAAAATCCTGATGCAAAATAAAATCCATGAATGATTCGTATCCTTGGTCCATGTTTTACACCTGCACCTAGCGCAGGTGTTATCAATCGTCCCACACTGAAATTTTACCAGTATAATGATGGAGACCTTGAGTATTCTTACGCTGTGGCTACGTTCAATCTAAACATCCTCCCCATTCACAGAAATAACGGACAGGAACTGGCAGAAATGCCGGGCTTACTGGCCTTTGTCCCGCCACGCAAGACGGCGCGCGGGCGTGAACGCGATCACTTCATTGCTTACTTGATGCTTTCGGGGAAAGCACACCTGGCTCCTGCTGAGCTGATGAAGCTGACAAATGATGCAGCTGAATCCTTTTACCAGACCCACGGACCGTTAACATCTGCCATGCGCAAGGCAGCCGATCAGATCAACGTCAGGCTGCTCGAACGCAACCGGTCAGCGGCGAGCCAGGGAGAATACGCGCTAGGTCTGCTTGTCCTTGCTGTGATCCGGGAGAATCAATGTACGTTATTGCTCAGCGGACCCACACATGCCGTCTGGGTCAGCGATGGGCAATCACGTCACATCCATGAGCCGGCGCTTTCCGGCAAGGGATTGGGAGCCAGTCAGAGTCTGACGGCCTATCTTTCACAGATCGAGCTACATGCGCAGGACTTGCTTGTATTGTGCGGAATCTTTCCAAGAGATTGGGAAGCCGACCTTCTGAACGAGCGTCCACCCGCCTCACTTGAAGCCAGTTATCGCAAGCTGACGTTCGCCAAAGGCGATCTGCACGCCATCCTGATTCAGGCGCAGAGCGGACATGGAGTACTCACCGTCTTGCGTCCTCAGGTCAGCGGGGTGCGAAGTATCGCCGCGCAACCCAGCCCCTCTGTAGAGGAAAGTGTTACATCGCAGCCAACAGTGTTCGAGGACTCGGAAGAGCAGAAAGACTTAAGTGTAGCTCCTCCAAATGGAGAAAGCGTTCCTTATTCCCGGGAAGTAATCACAGAAGAAAAGCTGGATGCTCTCGCAGATTTTGGCGCGCACATGGTGCAGCCTTCGGCGTATGCCATTCCATCGCAACCGGAAAGCAGGATTCCTCTGCCGAAGGATGAAGCACCGTCCGCAACACCCGGAGGACGCGCCTTTCCATCGTCCATTCCGCGTGCGAAACCTTTGGAACAGCCTGTGGTCGAGGAAGAGACCACTGTAGAAGACCAGGCGGCCGATCTGCCTGTCGAGATCCCCTCGCAACCGGGGAAAGCACGCAGACGAAGGCTTCGCTCGGACGCTTCCGCCGCAGCGACGCGCCAGGTGGCAAAAGCCATGGTTGGAGGAATTCAAACAGGGCGTCGCGTGAACGAGCGCGTGGGTGGGTTCCTGCAAACGTTCCTGCCTCGCCTCCTCCCTGGCTCGGATGCAAACCAGCCATTTTCCCTGCCGACCTATGCCTTGATCTTTATCGCCGTCGTGATTCCGGTAACGGTCGTGACGGTGGCAAGTATTGTCTATTTACGCTTTGGGCAGAGTATTCAGTACGATGAGCTGTACGCGCAAGCGCGCAACGCGCAGTCACAGGCTGTCAGTGAGACGGACCCGATCCGGCAGCGCGATGCCTGGCAGCGTGTGCTGACCAACTTGAATGACGCCGACGAATATCGCGAGACAGAAGAGTCGAGACAGCTGCGCAGAGAGGCGCAGTTCCAGTTGGATCTCCTGATGGGAGTTGTGCGCCTCGAGTTTATACCGGGCTTTTCTAACGGTCTCGGCGACTCGACACAGATCAGCCGTATGGCAGCCAGCGAAAGCGACCTGTATATGCTTGACGGGGCAGACGGCAAAATCCTTCATGCCGGCTTTACCGGTCAGAACCTGGCGCTGGACACTTCCTTCGACTGCCAGCCCGGCTCCTATGGGGGCTACCAGGTGGGACCGCTCATCGATCTTCTGGCCCTGCCAAGGGTCAATGCCCTTAACGCCACTGTGCTGGGCATCGATGCCACCGGCACTCTCCTCTATTGCGCACCTGACCAAGTTCCGCAAGCCATCCCCCTCCCGGCTCTGCCCAATACCAACTGGGGTCAAATCGTTTCCGTTGCCCTCGATAGCGGTAACTTATACGTGCTCGACGCGCAGACGCGTGCGGTCTGGGTTTTCGTCGGCAAGGATAGTGCCTTTGTGGATACACCCTACTATTTTTTCGGCAATGAAATCCCCGCCACGATCGACAGCGCCATGGATCTGGCAGTCGTCAGCGATGACCTGTACATGCTCCATACCGATGGGCATCTCTCCACGTGTACGTTCAGCCGCATCTCTGGCGCCCCCACTCGCTGCCAGGACCCGGCGCCGCGTGTGGACAATTATCCTGCCCACCGCGATCTGGACTTCTTTGGAATAGCCCACTTTACGCAAATGGCAATGACGAGCCCGCCCAATGCGGTCATCTTATTACTGAATTCCGCCAGCCAGAGTGTGTTCCGTTTTTCACCGCGTTCGTTCGAGTTTCAGAATCAGGTCACCGGGTTTGCAGGGAACGCCAGTCCATTCGAGAATGGGCCCGTGAGGGCAATGGCGGTAAGCCCCAACTATGTGCTGTATTTAGCTATTGGGGATCAGGTGTATTTCGCGACGAATCTCCCCTGAAAAGGAGATACTTCTCTTTCTCACGTTATGTCTATCTTTGATTCCTTGTTTCGCAAGCAAAAAACATCCACACGGGCATCAAGTCAGGCAATAGCGGCTTCTCTGAACGCCGACGCGCCTCCTCAGGTGACAAGCCTCAGGACGCTCGTCATTGTCTATGACCCTGTTGTGGATGCCAGGTCTGGCAAGAAGCTTTCCGAGTACATGCGCTGGAATCGCGTAGAGAATCTGGCAAAGGGATTTATGACAGATATCCTGCAAACGAGCGGTGGGCTGGCGCGCTACCAGATCGTCCAACGTATCGATGTGGATGGCTTCCCCGCCAAGGTAGATGGATATCATTACGATGCGCAAACATATCTCAATGTGATTCGAGGAGTCGCCCGTCCGTATATGCCGCAGGAAGCGGATTATTATGCCATCATCCAGCGTTTCAATATTCTGCAGCGCATTGCCTCGCAGGAGATCGACGAGGTCTGGGTCTTTAACTTTCCGCATGCCGGGTTTTATGAATCGATCATGGGCGGACCTGGCGCTTTCTGGTGCAATGCTCCTCCTTTACGAAATACAGAGGCATCCGGACGGCGCTTTGTCATTATGGGGTTTTCCTATGAGCGGGGCGTTGGCGAAATGCTGGAAAACATGGGTCACCGCGCCGAGTCTATTCTGGAAAAAACATTCGAGGGGTTAAGGGGCGACGATAATCTGTGGAAGCGCTTCACCCGCTATGAGCAGACCGCGCCGGGCAGGGCTGCTGTTGGAAATATCCACTTCGCACCGAACAGCCAGAGAGATTATGATTGGAACAATGCGGGTACTGTTTTGAGCGAATGTGATGACTGGCTAAAAAACTTCCCAAACTTTAAAGCAGAGGTGCGACCTGTCACTTCAGCCGAATGGGGATACGGCGATATTCGCGAACACCACAAATGGTGGTTTAACCATCTTCCCAGAGTTGGTGGGAGCAAAAACGGCATACAGTATAACTGGTGGCAGTACGTGATGGATCCGAATCACGTCCGGCATGAATAAGCTGGGGTTTCCACGTTTTGATTATCAATACTGTGGAGGGAGGGTTTCAAACTTGCAATGTTTTGTTTTTATTAAGCCGAATAAAATAATCTCTGCACAGGATTTTGACAGGCCTTCCCGGTGATACCCTTTTCCTTGCCAGATCGTGCCATGCAAAAATTTGTTTATTCGGATAATAAGAGCGTTCGTTTTTTTATTGTCCTCCTCTTATATACACTCTATCTCGTAATCTCCTTCGCCTACATTAATCAGATAGGGATCGCTGTCGCGGCGCTTTCTACAATTCCTGTGATTGTTGCAGGCTGGTTTTTTGGCTCCTACCATGGTGTGGTGACCGCAGTCTTAATGGTTCTGGCAAACCTTTCCATTCTGAGCCTTGAAGGGTATCCGCTCGTCGTCTTATTCAACAGCCCAGACACTTTAATCGGAGCTACAGCCCTGGTCTTTATCGGATGGGTGGTCGGCAAACTTGGGTCTATTATTCAGGAGCGCAGAGACGCCATTACCAAGTTGGAGGAGTATGAACGAGAACGTCAGATCCACCTGGACTTCTTGGAGCAGCTCAACGCCATCACCGGCAACGCCTTGGAGGCGGACAATCTTCAATCCACCCTTGAGATCTTGACTAAACAAATCGCTGTGCTTTTTAAAGCCGATGATGGTTTTTTTGCCTTCTGGAATGATGATAGGAAGCTGCCTGTTCCCATGGTGGCTTACGGCTCGATGAATGAAGTCTATCCATCCGTCCAGTTTGAGACAGGGGATCATGTTCCCAGTACCTTTGCGATGGAGGCGGAACATCCAATCGCCATTCCCGATTTGCATAGATCTCCATACATTGGAGCAAAAGTTGCTGCCATGTACCCCAGCCGTTCCATGCTTGTCATTCCTCTGATTGCTCAGAGCCGAAAATTAGGTTCTGTATTACTGGGGTATAGCGAAAACCGGTCCTTCCAGGAGATTGAACTCGATCGGGCCCAAATTGCAGCCGATCAGGTTGCCTCTGTTTTATCAAAATTACTTCTACTCGAAGAGGAACGCAAGCAGGTAAAACAGTTGACTGCTTTACATGATATTGCACTCCTTGCGATCAATGTAGACAATGAGGATACGCTAATCAACCGTGTGACAGATATCATCGGTCAAAACTTATTCCCGGATAA
>DATFHE010000288.1:0-5447 GCA_035248745.1 Anaerolineales bacterium
GAATCGTGAATTATCGATCCATTAACTTCAGGAAAAAACTGGCGAAAATTTCGGAGCATTGGTCTCCAAAGATCATCGCACAGATGAACGACTATCATTTCAAGATTGTCAAAGTGCAGGGTGAGTTCGTCTGGCATGATCACCCGGAAACAGATGAAGTTTTTATTGTGTTGAAAGGCCAGTTAGAGATTCAATTTCGTGATGGAGCCGTGGCGTTGAACGAAGGTGAAATGTTCGTGGTGCCGAAAGGAATGGAACACAAGCCCGTCGCTGGAGAGGAATGTCACATTCTGCTTGTAGAGCCAGCCGGCACGGTCAACACCGGGGAAATCGTTAACGAGCGAACCGCTGCAAACGATGCCTGGATATAGAAACATATGAACCGTATAAAGCTTCTGTTTTTCGCTACGCTTCGAGATCGGGTGGGGATTAAGTCTATGGAGCTGGATATCCCGGCCGATCTCACCGTGCAGGGATTGAAAGCTAAACTTTCGAGCGAATATCCCAGTCTCAAGGAGTCCATGTCGAGTGTGCTGACAACGATCAACCGCGAGTATGCCTTTGATGACGCGGTGATCCCGCAGGACGCGGAGCTGGCAATGTTCCCGCCGGTGTCAGGTGGGTGACACGATGCATAGAGATGCGTCCGAACCAGGAACTCCCAGCCCGGATAAACATACAATGGAATTTCCAACCATCTTTTCGATCACCGCAGATGAGATCGACCTGAATACACTGCTGACTGAGATCACCCTTACCAGTACAGGCGCGGCTGCTATCTTTACAGGCATGGTTCGCGGAAAAACAAGCCGCGGTGATTCACACGAGACGGAATATCTGGAATACGAAGCGTATATTCCCATGGCAGAAGCCAAGATGAAGCAAGTCGCGGACGAGATCCGCGCGAGGTGGCCGGTCGTCGAAGGCATTGCTATTGTGCAGCGGATTGGTAAGCTTTACCCAAAAACCCCTACGGTTCTGATTGCCTGTACAGCGGCACACCGCGATACAGGCGTCTTTGATGCCGCGCGCTATGGGATCGATCGTTTGAAGGAGATTGTGCCCATTTGGAAAAAGGAAGTCAGCCCCAGCGGTGAATTCTGGGTGGAAGGGGAGTATATTCCAAAGGCCGGTGAGTAAAAGAACGCGTGACTTGAACAGGCAATCAGGGTTCTTATTACAGCAAAACAAGTAGAATTTTTTTGAAACGAGGAATGAATGGAGCGAGTTGTTATCACAGGCATGGGAACGGTGAACCCACTCGGGTTGACTGTAGAAGAAAGCTGGAAGAATGTTGTCAACGGTGTGTCTGGTGTTGGGCCGATCACGCTATTTGACTCTTCACCCTTAAATGTACATTTTGCAGCGGAAGTCAAAGGATTCGAGCCAGATCATTATATGGATGCGAAGGAGGCACGTCGCCGTGATCGGTTTGAACAGTTGGGCGTAGCTGCCTCAAAAGATGCGCTGGCAAGTTCGGGGCTGGAGGTCACAGAAGCCAATTCAGGCAGGATTGGTGTGCTTGTTTCCTCTGCGATCGGCGGAATCAAATCCTTGCAGGATGCTGTGATCACCAACCACACAGAGGGACCGCGCCGGGTAAGCCCATTCCTGATCCCGATGCTGATGCCGAACGGCGCTGCAGGTATGATCGCAATCGATTACCAAATCAAGGGTCCCTGCTTTTCCGTAGCGTCTGCCTGCGCCTCCGGTGCAGATGGAATCGGTACCGCGCTGTTGATGCTGAAGGCAGGTATGATCGACGCGGCACTGGCGGGCGCAGCCGAAACAACGGTCTGTTCCACGGGTGTTGCCGCGTTTGACCGCGTCGGCGCGATGTCACGCAGAAATGAGGATTATTCTATGGCGCCTCAGCCATTTGACAAAAACCGGGACGGGCTGGTGATGGGCGAGGGCGCAGCGGTTCTTGTGCTGGAAACCGAATCCCATGCCAGAGCGCGCGGCGCTAACATCCTGGCAGAACTGGCAGGATACGGCGCTACCGCCGATGCATTCCACGTCACCGCGCCTCATGAAAAGGGTGAGGGTGGTTCCGCCGCGATGCTGATGGCACTGGCATCTGCCAGAGGCACAATCGATGACGTGGGATATATCAACGCACACGGCACGGGGACACCGCTCAATGACCAATCCGAGACCCGCGCCATCAAAGCCGCCTTTGGCGAAAAGGCGTATGAAGTTCCCATTTCCTCGACCAAATCCATGACAGGACACATGATGGGCGCGACCGGCGCGCTGGAGGCGATTTTCTGTGTGCAGTCGGTGCGCGAAGGCGTGCTGCCGCCTACCATCCATTACGAAACGCCCGATCCGGAATGTGATCTCGATTATATTCCAAACGAGGCGCGGGACAAGAAAATTCACCTAGCGTTAAGCAATGCCTTCGGGTTCGGTGGACATAACGCCGTGCTGGCGATCCGGAAATATAACTAACGGCAAGAGGAACTTAACGGCCAAGATTTATCCTTGTGCCGTTCGTAGCTCAAAACAGCTTGTGAGTATCGAAAAGGCGTGCTATAATCTGCCGTCGCGTTTCAAGAAATCATATTAAGGAAGATAGACAATGGCAGACATTATCAAGGCTCTCGAAGCCAAACAAAATGAGAAAATTCCCACCGTGAAGGCTGGCGATAACGTCAGCGTGCACGTGAAGATCAAAGAGGGTGACCGCGAGCGTATTCAGGAATTCAAGGGTACAGTGATCCGCACGCGCAAGGGCGGCAATGACCATTCTATTACCGTCCGCCGTATGGCGTCCAACGGTATTGGGGTGGAGCGTACGTTCCTGCTCCGCTCGCCGCGCATCGATAAGGTCGTGGTCGAGCGCCACAGCCAGGTCCGCCGGGCGCAGCTTTACTTTATGCGCCAGCGCACGGGGAAGTCCGCCCGCCTCAAGCAGAAATTTGATTAGTTTGTATATCAGACCCTAAGGGTTTCTACCCTTAGGGTCTTTTTTTGTTTTACAATTGCGTGATGAAACCTCTCATTGGGATTACTACAAACCAATCCAAAACCCCCTATGGTCAACTAACGGTCATGCTGATGCAGTCCTATATCAACGCGGTCATGCAAGCGGGAGGAATACCGGTCCTGATCCCTTCTCTTATCGCGGAGGAGGGCTGGGAGGTGGTTTACGCACGCCTCGATGGGATTCTCTTCTCTGGTGGAGGAGATATCGGGCTGGAGAGTTCTCCGGGCGAGCCGCATCCCCGCATTGACGATGTAGATCTTCCACGTGACGCGATTGAGCTGAAGATGGTCCGGGCTGCCGCCTCAGACGGCAAACCCTTCCTCGGTATCTGTCGCGGCTGCCAGGTGATGAATGTGGCCTTAGGCGGCACTCTGTACACTCACATCCTTGACCAGCTTCCCAGTGCGCTGGATCATTCGTATCCCGGCAATATGCGGACGCTGCTGGTTCATGACGTGAAAATAGAGGAGGGGACTCACATGGCAGAGATCTTCGGTGAGCCGCTTCTCAAGGTGAATAGCCTGCACCACCAGGGACTCAAGGATATTCCCTCATCGATTCGTGTTGCCGGCCATGCACCTGATGGACTTGTTGAAGCCATCGAATTGCCCAATCATCCGTTCGGACTCGCTGTCCAATGGCACCCAGAATGGTTAACAAATCAGGAGCCCATGAGGAGTTTGTTTAAGAATTTTGTGCAAGCGGCGGAAAAGTAAATCCTGTTACGTTCTGTATCTATGTCTATTCCTTCAGACTTTCCCATCGGTATCTTTGACTCTGGTGTCGGTGGGATTTCCGTTCTGCGCGCGATCCGTGAGCAGATGCCTGAAGAGTCAGTGGTCTATTTTGGGGACCAGGGACACATCCCCTATGGTCCGAGACCCATGGAGCAGATTCGAGATTTCTCCGAAGCGATCACGCGCTTTTTACTGGACCAAGGCGCGAAGATTATAGTCGTGGCATGCAATACCGCCTCGGCTGCCGCGTTGAAGTACTTACGCGATCAATTTCCTGAGATCCAGTTCGTTGGTATGGAGCCGGCGGTCAAACCTGCGGCAGAACATACGCACACTGGCAAAGTTGGTGTCTTAGCTACCCCTGCAACATTTCAAGGGGAGCTTTACGCTTCAGTCGTCGAACGGTTCGCAAGTGGGGTGGAGTTATTCCAAAACACGTGTCAAGGGTTGGTACAGCAGATTGAGCAGGGAAACCTAAACAGTGCAGAGACGCGTCGAATTCTGGAAGACGCGCTGCAACCTATGCTCAAGAACAATATCGACACAGTCGTACTGGGATGTACTCACTATCCATTTGTCATCCCGCTGATTCAGGAACTTGTGGGAGACGGCGTGCGAGTGATTGACCCTGCTCCTGCGGTTGCCAAACAGACGGCGCGCTTGCTGGAAACGAGGCAGCTGAGGAACAATTCAGGCTCAAAAGGATTGGTCAAGCTTTATACATCAGGCGATCCTGTGGCTCTAAATGATCTATTGCCCGCATTGTTAAGAGAGCCGGGGGAAGTCGTAAAGATTCAGTGGTTTAATGATCAAATAATCAGATAGCACGGACTTCCTGATCTTGTTCTGTGTGTGCCTAGAGGGCCCACGCCAGCATCATACCAAAGATGGCGATGATCACGCCCAAATGTAGGAACAGATTGCTGCCAGTGACCAGATTATCCAGCCCAAAAACGAACGGCAGGATGTAATTGATGATCACCAGCGCTATACCTATCAATGGCAGCAGACCTTTGCGGCGTGCGAAAAAATCGGATGCCCTGTCGATCAGCCTGGAAAGCCGCTTCATAGTTCTTCCTCTTCTTCTATGGGGCCTCGATGACTCTCATGATGGTTTCCATCCACCTGCCAGCCGCTGAATTGTGCCAGCAAGCGCCCGGGGATGCGTCCCTGCATGACCACGCCGCCTCGTTCATGCTCGATGCGTTCCACCTGTCCCGCCTCGTGGAAGAGTGAGATCAAGGCACCCTGTTGATAGGGAAGCCGGACGTGTATGAGTGCATAAGTCTCGTACAGTTCCTCTTGAATGATCCTAAGCAGATCTTTCACGCCGGTTCCATCCTGAGCAGAAATCGTGACTGCTTTCGAGAAGCGACTTACAACCTCCCGCGCCGACTCGGGGTTGCGTAATTGATCGACCTTGTTGAGCGCTGTGATGATTGGAATATGATTGGCACCGAGTTCATCCAGTGTTTGCTGCACGGATTCGAATTGATTCAACGCGTTGGGGTGCGAGATATCGACTACGTGCAAAAGCAGATCGGATTCGGTGATCTCTTCCAGAGTCGCATGGAAGGATTCCACCAGGGTTGTGGGCAATTTTTGGATAAAACCGACGGTGTCGGTGAAAAGCGCTTGGTAACCGCCCGGAAGTTCCACCCGGCGGGTTGTAGGGTCGAGCGTGGCGAAGAGCTGATCAGCAACGTAAACATCTGAGT
>DATFHE010000289.1:0-3966 GCA_035248745.1 Anaerolineales bacterium
CTTGGGGCATTATTCTTTGGATTTGTACCGATGTTCCTGTTTGCGGTGTTCGTCAATTGGCTGGACCGCTACGAGAAGGAGCCAAAGCTTCTTCTCGGCGCGGCATTTTTGTGGGGCGTAATCATTGCAGGCGGGGGCGCCTATATCCTTAATACTGTGTTCGGCATTGGGATTTATGTGATTACCGGCTCGGAGGGAGCGGCTGAATTTGGCACCACTTCTATTGTTGCCCCAATCATCGAAGAATCTTTGAAAGGGCTTGCCATCCTGGCTGTGTTCCTGATGTTCCGCAAAGAATTCGACTCCGTTCTCGATGGGGTCGTGTATGGAGCCGTCACGGCGATGGGCTTTGCAGCCATCGAGAACGTATTGTACATCTACCGAAATGGCTACCAGGAAAGTGGTTGGGAAGGCTTCTGGGTCCTGGTTGTGATCCGTGTTATTCTCGTCGGCTGGATGCATCCCTTTTTCACAGCGTTCACCGGCATCGGGCTTGCCATTGCCCGGATGACCCGTAATGTCCTCGTAAAGATGATCGCCGTGCCAACAGGATTTGCCATTGCGGTCACGGCTCATGCCTTCCATAACACATTTAGCGGGCTGATCGGCGGCTTTGAAGGCTTGCTCGCAGGCACTGTGGTGGACTATGCCGGTTATGCAGTGATGCTTCTGTTCGTCATCTGGATGATCGTCTATGAGCGCAACGTACTAAAAAGACACCTGCACGAAGAAGTGGCACATGGCAGGCTCTCTCCCAGGCAATATGCCACCGCCACATCCTTTTTCCAGACCAATGCCCATCTCTCTGCTTTGACCTCAGGCACGTTCCGTTCCACCTCTCGTTTTTATCAGGTGTGCGGCGAACTCGCACACAAGAAGGAACAGCTTTCCAAACTGGGGGATGAAAGTGGGAACGCCAAGATCATCGAGAATCTGCGCGCTGAGCTTATACAACTCGGGCCGCAGGCAAAGGCATAAGTGCCGTTTCTCCCGCAGTTGAACTGCGGGAGAAACGGGCAAAATCAAATATGATAAAATCCTTTCGCCCGCCCCTGTAGCTCAGTGGACAGAGCGTCGGCCTCCGGAGCCGAAGAGCACAGTTCGAGTCTGTGCAGGGGTACTTTTTGACGAATCAAATTTCCTCCTCCTATTTCCTCACCAATCAATTGAACAACAAGATCTGATTTTTCCATGAGCGACAGTGTTTCCTATGACCGGGCTTGAGACAACAACGCCGTCTCTAGAGCAACCACCTCGGTCGTTTTCCCTGCGTACGGTCCTTGAACATCTCTTCCTGCCAGAAAAAGATCGGCTGCACATCTTTCTACTCCTTGGGGGTATTACACTGATTGGGCTGACGTTCCGGATCATCGATATCAACAAGTCCATCGCCTACGATGAGGCATATACCTTTATTCATTTTGCTTCGAGACCATTCAAGCATATTCTGGCAGACTACAGCGCACCTAATAATCATATTTTCCACACCATCCTGGTTGGGGTCAGCTACCGATTATTTGGCGGGGAAGCCTGGGCGCTACGGTTGCCAGCGTTTACAGCAGGCATTCTCCTTATCCCAGCGATGTACATCGCGGCACGTCGTTTTTTTTCGGCGTATCAGGCGCTGGCAGCGGCGGGGCTGATTGCTGTCATTCCTCTGTTCATCAATTATTCTGTTAATGGACGCGGTTATACAATGTTGGTACTGTTTGCACTATTGCTTACGAACTTTGCAGGAATCTTGGTCGTCCGGCAGAGTAACACCGCCTTAATTGCATTCATTCTCACGGCAGCACTTGGTTTTTATACGATCCCTATCTTTCTCTATCCGATGGCTGGAATTTCACTCTGGGTCGTTGTCACGTATTTGTTTTCACAAGAGCCCTGGTCAGAAAGACTCCGGAAAAGTGGGATATTCCTTGGGGCATGTCTCTTAGCAGGTCTACTGACCGTGATCTTGTATTCGCCTGTGATCATTTTTGGCAGCGGGCTTTTCTCTATCATCGGTAACGAGATCGTAAAATCACTGAGTTGGTCCACATTTTTAGAAAACCTGGATCCTCGCCTCCTGAAAGCCTGGGATAAGTGGATGATCGGTATTGGACCCACCTTTGAGCTTGTATTTTTGGGTGGCTTTTCAGTCTCCGTGTTGTTTTATCGGAAGGTCTCCAATCAAAAACTGCTTTTGCCTTTACAGGTCTTTTTGGCTCTGGCTGTTGCCATTCTGCTGACGCTGCAGCGCGTCAGCCCCTTGCCCCGTATATGGATTTTCCTGGAGGCATTTTATCTAATGTTTGCAGCCGCTGGATTAGTCTGGCTGGTCAGTGTGTCTTTACGTGCAATTGCAGGAACTGCTTTTACAGAGCGGATACTCTCCTTTGCTATCCCCTTAACCTTCATTGTCGCCTTTACAAGTATGCTGATAGCTCGCGCACAAAACCCGGTGTTTCAGGATCGTGACCTTCTTCCTGAAGCGTACGCTGCAGATTACCTTGCTACGCACCTGCAGACAGAGGATACCATCGTCGCCACCGGACCCGTTGACATTCAGGCAGCGTACTATCTCAGTCTGCACGGAATTCCCTTTGACCGTTTTTACAAGCGAGATCATCCGGTCGAAATCCAGAACGCGCTGGTGATGCTGCGGGAAAACTCGAAGTATAAAACTCCTGAAAGTGTAGTGAAGTTCTTCAAACTAGACCAGACGTTGGACATAAGCGCTGCGGAACTCGTTTTTGAATACGCCAGTGTCCAGATCTATTCCGTACCCGTACGGTAAGCTTCGCTTATCGGCATAGATGGATCTTAACCTGCGATTCTCTGCCAGGAGTTCATTTATTAAAAACTAGCGGTAGAATCCGGTTGTGTTCATTCGATTGATAGCGACGCTCGTCGCTCTAGGTTTGACGCTTCTCAGCACAGGTTGTGGAGCCAGCACGCAGGGACAAATGACACTGACACCCACGCCTATAACTACCTCCTCCACAATCCCTGCTCGAACACCCTCTCCCTCCGAAGTTGTCCTTCCGGTTACCTCTGCACCAACGATCGCTCCCGTAGATGGAGTTACCACGACCCAGGTCAACGTGCGCCTCGAACCGTCCACTGGCAGCAGTGTGCTGGGAATTATTCCCGGGGAGATGCGAGTCGAGATTACCGGCAAAGACCCGGGCGGAAACTGGTGGCAGATCAATTATCTTCACCCGGACGCGGTCGACGGCAAAGGCTGGGTCACCGCGCAATACATTACCACACCGTCCACGGTAGACGTGCCCATTATCGGAGGCATGCAGGCAGACCCAACCAGCGGAAATGCTGCGGTTGTCCAGCAGCAGATCAACGTGCGCAGCGGACCAGGGACAGGCTTTAATTCTCTTGGGACACTGAATCCCCAAGATGTCCTGCTCCTCACCGGCAAAGACCCGAACGGCGCCTGGCTGCAAATCGCCTTCGAAGCGGGTCCCGAAGGCAAGGGCTGGGTCAATGCTGCGTTCGTGCAAGCGCAGGGCGTGGAGAATCTGCCAATCATCGCGGAGTCAGGTTTGGTCGTTGGAACGGGAACGCCAACAGGCATTCCTCCCACGCCAACTCCTACTGTGATTCCTGCCTGGGAGGACAAAGACTCTTTAGAAAGCCCCATCGCCAGCGTAACGTTTGAGCCAGCCGGCACCCAGACCTTCATTTACAATGGAGATCTTTCCGTGCCTCAGGGGGACCCGGAGGATTGGATCGCATTCCAACCTTCAGATCGAGCTGTGTTCGTACGTCTCGAATGCAAAGGAAGCGCCACACTCGAAATTCAACTTTTGGAAAACGGTTTGCCTTCCAACACAAATATTCAGTGTGGTATCAAAATGGAGGAGCTCGCTGTAAACGCGGATGCCAATTATGTGCTCCACTTAAAGGTAGCTCCGTACACCACAGTTCTCCAATACACAAACTACATTCTTACGATTAAAACGAGAC